>NZ_JAVRHP010000209.1:0-2074 GCF_031846505.1 Autumnicola edwardsiae | reverse complement strand
TCCCAAAAACCACATAATTCTGAAGTATTGAAATTTGAGACATCAATTCCGTTTATTGATAAAAATTCTGAGCCCAATTCTATAGATTTTTCTAACGCATTGTCGTCCCAGTAGCCATAAATTTCAATTTTATTTGTTAAGTAATTGGGGTGAAATATTACCTGATGTGTATTAATTTCAGGTTTTTCTAATTTTATCTTTTTCTCTAAATAAATTAGTTCTTCATCCCACTCTATCCTGATTATAAAATGTTTTAAAAATTCATTTCCTAAAAGCTTAGATTGACCTGTTTCAAAATCAACTATTTGATCTGATATTTCTGTACTACCCAGTTCAATGTTCTTTATTCTGACCTTATAATTAGTTGTTTTTGTAAATCCGTGAGCGCTAATTGAATTTATGCCTGTTCTTGAGGTATATCTAATATTATCCTTTAAAATTATCTTTTCAAACAAATTCATTCCTGCACACATAAAACCGCTAAATCCAGTATCAATGGTATATTTATCTTTAAAACCATTTATTGCGATTTTGATATCGGCACTACCATAATTTCCAGAATCAGTCTTAAACTTACTGGCATCCTCTGGAATATTCAGCTTTTTAATATTGTCGGTTATTTTCAATGTTTCATCCTGATAATTAATTTCCCATTTTGCTTTTCTCATGAGATTGTTTCCTATAATGCCAACAAAAGGTTTACACGCGTTCACCTGCTTATAATGAGAGAAATCTGTGGTCTGTGCACCTATATTTTCAAATTCAATCCCTCCTATACTCAATTTTTTCAGCGATAAATAATCGTTAATCCTAGATATATTGGAAGCATCAGTTATTTTGTTATTCACACTATTAGAACTGAAATCAATTTCATCTATTAATGATAAATCTATACTGGTGAGATCATTACCTGTATCAAAAATAAATGGATAGAATTTATCATTTATTTCAACTTGAACATATATTTGTCCATCAATAAATTTGAATGGGATTTCTTCAATATAATTCTGTTGTACAATAATCCCTTGAGTTACAGTTTTTAACCTTTTTAAAGAAGTACAACCATTTATTGAAAACGAAAATAATAAAATTAGTAGTCCGTATTTTTTCATATTTGTTGTAAGGTCCGGTCCCGTAGGAAAACTGTGCGCGGATGAGCTTGATTTTCCCTTAGAAAATCAGGCGCAGTAAGCGAGTACGAAGTTGGTTAAAGTGAATTTTGCTTTTTTTAGTCATTTCGATTTTGATTTATGACAGCTTTCAGGTAACGTTATCAATTATCGCCAGTGGACAAATTAGGGCTCGGATTTTTCGGTTTAGTATTGTTTGTTGATTTAAGTCCATGATTTTTCTTTTTAACGCTACGATCTCTTGGAGTTTATCTGTTGCTGTACGCTCGCATTGCGACAAATATTTAAATTCTAGTTGCTTATAGTTTCAAGTATTAACTAATCCATTCTTAGCATTTTATGCACATTGTCATAATATTCTTGCGTGAGTACCTCTGTCCAAGTTGTTGGTTCTTCACCACTATATAAAGCTAAATATGTTACATCATTATCTTTAGTAGATGAATGCCAATGCTCAGTATTTTTTTCACATTTAATTACATCACCTTCTTGAAGAATTATAGGATTTTTTCCTCTTTCCTGATAATAAGCTTTACCATCTACAATTATTAAAACTTGCACAGAACTATGTTTATGCCAATCTAAAGTTGAGTTAGCTTTGAAAGTAGCTTTTGTTATGTTATAATCAAATTCGGCATCGTCGTGAATTATAGCATTTAACCAGGCTTCTCCAATATAATGATTGTTTGGTGCCTTTGTCCCCTCAATATTATATGAGGAAATGTTATAATCAGAGCTTTGAGCAAATAGACATAAAGGAGCTAATAATATCAGTTCTAAAATTAAATTTCTCATATTATACTTTTTAAATTTTGAATATCCGTTTAATGTTATACCCTATGATATTGGCAATGATGAGCCGGTCAAAAAGGCGTTCTCCAAAATACCTGCGGTTCAATTTATAGACAAATTCATTTAGGTATAGTTGTAAATATTTCCCCTTA
>NZ_JAVRHP010000208.1:0-2098 GCF_031846505.1 Autumnicola edwardsiae | reverse complement strand
CTCGCTGGGCAAGTTTGACGGTAAATGTGTACTTTACGATTTCCCGAAAATCCTGATTTACCTGAATGCCAAGGGCAAGCTCCTCTTTGGAAAGAAATTTAAAATCTATGAAGAGGATAAGGATATTTTACTAAAACTTTGCTCCTACTTCATCAAAGACAAGGAAAACTGCCAAAAATTTGAAATCGATGTTGACAAAGGCATTTTACTCTCTGGGCCCGTGGGATGCGGTAAAACCAGCCTGATGAAACTTTTACGGCATTTAGTGCCGTTGCAACGTCCTTACGAAATGATACCTTGCCGAAATGTTGCTTTCAGCTTTAACCATCTTGGTTTTAAAACTATCGAGGATTATGGAAATACGAAATTTTTCTGTTTTGACGACTTGGGCGTAGAACCTGCTGGAAGGTTTTACGGCAAAGATCTGAACGTGATGGGAGAAGTCTTTTTGTCACGGTATGAATTATACCTCCAGACGAAACGGAAGATCAAAACCCACGCAACAACCAACCTCAATGCAGAGGAATTAGAAGAACGCTATGGAAATCGCGTTCGTAGCCGGATGCGGGAACTGTTTAATTTGATTGCTTTTGATAAGAATACAGGGGATAAACGAAAATAGATTAAGCTCGCCAAGACTTAAATAATAACAAAAACTCAATTAAAAATTGCTTGCCCAGTTCCCGAATACTTTTTATCACTTCTAAAAATGCTTCTTTCATAATTTGTTTTTTAAATGGTTATTTATTCCCAACAAAATAGCCAAAGCAATTGCCTTGACATTTGATCCTTCTGAAAAATATGTGCTTTCATCGCTATTAGTAACAAATCCTATTTCAATCAATATGGCTGGGCAATACCCAATCGTTTCCCTCAGAACTTGAAAGTTGGCAAATTTCATCCCTCTACCTTCAATTTTTAAATTAATGTTGCCTTCGCCTAAAACTTCCATTCCCAAGGAAATCGCTTTTTTAATGTTCGGCTCTGAATCTTCAGAAAAAGAATTGAAGGTGTAAACTTCGATCCCTTTGGAATTGTTTGTAGAAGCATTGCAATGTATTGAAACAACTAAATCGGCCTTCAAGGATTTTGCCAATCGGCTCCTGTCTGAAAGCGATATAAATCTGTCATCGTATCGCGTTAGATATATCGTACCTGCCTTTGAAAATCATTTTATTGAGTGCGCATATTTCTTTTGAGATGGCAAACACCACATCTTTTTCCTTAATCCCATTTATCCTAATCGCACCAGAATCTTTTCCGCCGTGTCCAACATCAATAACAATTCGTTTTTGGGTTGCCGGTTCTTGTCCAAAAACGATACACATTTTCAGGAGCAAAAAGACAAAACTGACGTTTTTGAGCACTTTTTTCATTTTCATTTTTCGCGTTATTAACATCTTACCTTCCAAAATCCATAGCATTTGATATCAAATAACACCATCCAAATTCAATTGAATTCAAATAATATTTTATTCACAAATATTTGATTTTCAAGTATTTGAATACAAATATATGTACTTTTCCCTTAACGAAAACGAATCAAAAATTTAAACTGTTCCGTTATGAAAAAATCAATCTACTTAGCAACTTTTCTTTCGTTGCTCTCAACATCACTTTTCGCACAAATCGGCGGAATCGAAGATTCAGTTGACGATGTTTCAAACACCATCAGAACCATTTTTCCGATAATCCTCGGGGTGATTTTCCTTATCGGTTTCCTGTTCAACGCAGGACATTTCTTTGGGGAAAATGCAGACCTTAAAAAAGGAATTACCCGTGTACTCGTATTTGTGCTAATAGCGGGAGCTGTGGTTGGAATCTTCACCTACCTAATCGGAATCGTGGTCTAAACCCTTAAGAGTGATTTTAAATCAACTGTACCTATGAAAAAGTTCGAGGTCTATAAAAACATCAGGAAACGGGCAGTCATTTTTGGGTTGCCTATTTCCCTGTTTGCCATAATGATGGTTTCTATTCTCGCTTCGCTATTGGTCATCATCTTTTCTTTCAGTTTCGGGATTATCATCGGCGTATTGGTTCTTAATTCAGCCTTGTATATCGCTCTGACCCGGATAACCGGCAATCCACAGCTTTT
>NZ_JAVRHP010000207.1:0-2099 GCF_031846505.1 Autumnicola edwardsiae | reverse complement strand
TAACGCGATAAATGCTACTGAAGCAAAGCCGGAAGTGAAAATGGCCCCAACGGCAAATGCAACTCCAAGAATGGCACATACTTTTAAAGCATTTTCTTGCTTTATGTATTTGGGAATAGCAATAATTCCCAATATATATCCAATAATCATCGCTACCATTGTTCCTGTAGGAAAACCTCTTGCTGTTTCAAAATCAAAACCCTGGAAAATTCCGTAATCAATAATAGTGTCGGCAGCAATTACTTCCACCCCCACATAAATAAAAAGAGTAATCACCCCAAGAATGGCATGAGGGTAATCAAAAATGCTTTTACTCCCTTTTAGAGCAGCATTTTCGTCTTCTTCCTCTTCGGCCTCTACTTCCGGTAAACTGGATTTGTACACCCATAAGCCTAAGAGAAGCAGCACTACAATAATTCCAATGTAAGGCGGAATTACTCTTAGCGCCATCTCATCTAAGGCAGACTCATTAGTAGTCTTTGAAAGTTCTTCAGCTTTGTCCAGTTGCAGGAAAAATCCGATGATAATGGGAGCCGCCGCACCAGCCAGTTTATTGCAAATCCCCATGATGCTTATTCTTTTGGCAGCGCTTTCAGCCGGTCCTACAATAGTGACATAAGGATTGGAGGCCGTTTGCAGAATTGCCAGCCCACTTCCCATTATAAAAAGTCCGGTAAGAAACAAAGGATAATATCGCGTCATCGCTGCAGGAATAAAAAGTAAAGCTCCAAAAGCCATAATAATTAAAGCCACAGACATCCCTTTTTTAAAGCCCAGCCAGCTGAGGGTACGAGTGGAGATGGGAGCCATCACCACGTAGGCAATATAGAAGGCAAAGGTTACAAAATAAGACTGAAAAGTGGTTAGTTCACAGGCAATCTTGAGATACGGAATTAAGAGGGCGTTAAGCCAGGTAACAAATCCGAAGATAAAAAACAGCGCTCCTATAATAATAATTGACCGATTAGAATCTCCCGAAGAACTTCCTGTTTGAGTTTCTTCTACTCTATCTGATTTTGCCATATATGAAGATTATGTTGCTGTTAATCCCTGATTTGATGTAATTCTGAAATCATTTTTTCTTCTTCGGAACAAATTAAGAATATCTTTTCTCAACGAGGAAAGTTAATTCACACAAAATATGTGATTATTATTAATTTCAACTGTATTTATTTGCAATATAAGTACTAAAAATTTCTGTGACAGAAGGAGTTGATATTTCTGTCAAAATCTGCCTTGAAAAGGAAATTATCACTGCCGTACAAATATTCTTTAAAGACTTGTAAATAAACTATATTTGTAGCCCAATTTTTGCTGATCTTTTTTAGATCTACAATATTATAATTATCGATGAAGCACATACGTAACTTTTGTATTATCGCCCATATTGACCACGGAAAAAGTACCCTGGCAGACCGGTTGCTGGACTTTACAGGTTCGGTTACAGATCGTGAAAAGCAGGAACAACTTTTAGATAGCATGGACCTGGAGCGCGAACGTGGAATTACAATTAAAAGCCACGCCATCCAGATGGACTATGAATATGAAGGTGAAAAATATGTGCTGAACCTCATCGATACTCCCGGCCATGTGGATTTCTCCTACGAAGTTTCCCGGTCTATCGCTGCCTGCGAAGGGGCTTTATTAGTTGTAGATGCCGCGCAAAGTATCCAGGCTCAAACGATTTCCAATCTTTATCTTGCTTTGGAAAATGATCTTGAAATTATTCCTGTTCTTAATAAGGTGGATTTGCCAAGCGCTAATCCCGAAGTTGTTAGCGATGATATTGTTGATCTTTTAGGTTGTGAATATTCAGATATTATTCCTGCCAGTGCAAAAACCGGACTGGGAATTGAAGAAATCCTGGCCGCCATTATTAAAAAAGTACCGGCTCCCAGCGGAAAAGTAGATGCTCCTTTGCGGGCGCTTATTTTCGATTCGGTTTATAATCCTTTTCGTGGTGTGGAAACCTATTTCAGGGTAATTAATGGTTCCATAAAAAAGAATCAGAACATTAAATTTGTTGCTACCGGCAAAAATTATTCTGCAGATGAAGTAGGAACTTTACGATTAAAGCAATTTCCGAGGGAAGAAATTAA
>NZ_JAVRHP010000206.1:0-2108 GCF_031846505.1 Autumnicola edwardsiae | reverse complement strand
CTTTTTGATTTCCGAAATCATAAGATAGCGAAATTCTGAAATTTCTGGAACTTTCGTTTTGCCGGTAAACCTGTTTAATTCCGTTTACCGTAGAAACGTAATTGTCTAAACTTGCTGAATTAAAAATGTCGCTAAATAAAAATGACACTTTTAAGCCATTTCTAAAGTTATGTTGTAAACCTAGAGATAAATCAAACATTTCCCCGACACTGTATAAACCCCTGTTGTGCTGCGAACTGTAATAGGAATTTAGTTGTAATTTGGTTTTTTCACTTAAAGGAAATGTGTTGTTGGAGGTGAAGTAAACCTGAACACCATTTTTAGGTGTGGCACCAAAATCCTCGACGAATTTTGTATAATAGCCTAAAAGATTGATGCTATTTTGACTATCTAGCCAGGAGATTTTATTAAAAGAAAAGCTTTCGGTGAGTCCGTAATTGTATTGTTTGAAAAAATTCTCCCGGGTAATAATTTGAGTCTGATTTTCAGCATCGGAAGTGAAAACAGTTCCATAACCATCTGTGGTCATATTTAAGAAAATACTTGAATTCAAATTCTTTTTATATAAATGGGAGAACTCAAAGTTATCTGAAAAAGAAGGCTGTAAAAATGGATTCCCCACACTATAGCTATTGGAATTTATATAAAAGCGAAAGGGATTGAGGTTTCTGAAATTGGGTCTATTAATTCTTCGCCCGTAGGACAGCCCAAAATTATGAGCTTCATTTTTAGCGAAAGAGAGGTAAATGCTTGGGAAAAGTTTTGTGTATTTATTTACTGTTTCCCGGTTGATTTCTGCATTAACCCCTTTCGTCTTGGTGTCTTCTAAACGCAATCCAACCTGGATTTTTAGTTTTTCGCTTAAGGCAGTATTTCCAGAAATATATCCAGCCAAAACATCTTCCTGGTAATCAAATTCATTGGATCTGTTGGGGTCTAAAACAGCAGGGCCGGAGAGCTTATCATAATATAATACATCACTGTTTGTCCTGGTGAAACTTCCTTTTATTCCGAAAGAAAGATTTACTTTTTTGAAGGGGAAATCCAGATCCATTTTAGCGCTTAAATTCTCTATTCCCTGATTAGCTATATTTAAAGCTGCGGAATTTATTCCCTGGGAATTGCCGGAATTATTAAATTCTTCTGTAAAAAAGTCGCGGCTATTTTCTGAATTGAATGTAAAGTAGTCTGCATCAAAAGAAATTCTTTTCCCTAAAGAATCTAATTGCGTGATGCTATGAAAATTTAAGCTATGGTTTCTATTATTCACAATATTATCTCCTTCATTCACTAGTGTTCTTTCTAAATTACCATCATTATCAAAAATTGAAGAAGTTGTTGTACCATCTATATCTGGTTGGGTAGTGTTTCCGAGATACTGTAGGCCAAAAGTTGTTTTAGGAGAAATTGCGTAATCAATTAAGAAGCGTCCGGAAAACTGGTCCTTTCCTAATTGTGAATCTATATCTATATCCCAATTGTTGGTGGGATAATTGATAAATAAGCCTTCTAAATTCTCAATACTTCCTATAGTACCATGTAGACTCCCTGAAAAGGAAATATTATTTTTAGTATAGAAAAAATTATTACTGATGCTGGTAAAACTATATCTATTCTGATTGTAGGAAACTGTAGTTGAATTTCTCCAGGAATCCATGATTTCTTTTTTTAGGATGATATTGATTAATCCCCCATTACCGGAAGCTTCATATTTTGCGGGCGGCGTTGTAATTACTTCTATTTTTCGAATATCACTTGCTGCTATTCCATTTAAAAAACTAGCTAATTCATCACCCTCCAGAGGAGAAATTCTCCCATTAATCATTAACTGAGTAGCCCCTTTACCCAAAATTTCTATAGATCCATTTAAAACCCGGATGCCAGGGGTGATTTTTAAAACATCCAATCCATTTCCTCCGGTTGATGCGATACTTTTTTCCACATTAAAAACCAGCCTGTCCATTTTTCGTTCTATCAATCTTTTTTCTGCCGTAAGAACAATTTCATTTAAGGATTGCGCATCTTCTTTCAGAATGATGGTATCTAAATTTATATGCTTATCGACTTCAATAAGTTTTTTATAACTGGCATAACCGATGAAACTAATA
>NZ_JAVRHP010000205.1:0-2125 GCF_031846505.1 Autumnicola edwardsiae | reverse complement strand
TTTCTAAGGGTCGACTAATTAAAGAACTGGAAAATAGTTATAACTGAAAAAAAGCCAGCAGGTAACAATGGTATAAAAACAATGCTTAATTTGGTGCAAAATCGAAGCAGGCACAGTTTTTATATAAATCGTTGGTAACAAGTTCAACAACTCGTCGCTAAATTTCAACAATTCGGAATTTTAATTAATCTAAAACAGAAAAATAAGCTGACATTCGAAGAAACCAACCAATTTAAAACGAAGTGGAGGCAACGATTAAAATCTTAATTTATATTCATGCATTTTTCGGTGGGATTGGACTTATTACAGGAATTGGAAGTATTTTAGTTGTAAAAGGTGGATTATTTCATAAAAGGTTAGGGAGAATATTTTCATATTCTATGGTCATAAGTTCTTTAATATCATTGATTGTTGCTCGAATGCCTAACCACGAAAATTTATTTCTATTTCTAATTGGAATATTTACTATCTATATGGTTTTAGCGGGAAATAGAGCTTTAACTTTG
This sequence comes from Autumnicola edwardsiae, assembly GCF_031846505.1. Classification (NCBI taxonomy): domain Bacteria; kingdom Pseudomonadati; phylum Bacteroidota; class Flavobacteriia; order Flavobacteriales; family Flavobacteriaceae; genus Autumnicola; species Autumnicola edwardsiae. The sequence continues at coordinate 1,619 of NZ_JAVRHP010000205.1, read as the reverse complement.
AAACATGAACTAAAAAATAAAGCCGATTTGGTGGATAAAACCATTTCTGGACTTATGCTTCTTGCCTCAATTATAATGATTACGATTGGGATTTTAGGAACTATTCAAAATATTGATAATTCAATTCTCTATTTATTTTTTGGAGGTTTCGGAACATTTATGACCTTAAAAGATTTTCAAACTTTTAAAAATTTCACACGAAACAGAAATGCTTGGTTGAAAAGCCATTTAGGTCGAATGATTGGAGCTTTAATTGCATCTATAACTGCCTTTATGGTCGCTGGTCTAAGTATCGGAACTTTAATAATATGGATCTCACCAACAATTTTAGGAACATTATATATTATATATTGGAACAGAAAACTAAAAATAAAAACTGTTGCCAATAACTAAGCGTTCGTGAAACCAAGAAAGAAAACAACTAATCCGACAAGTCCGCATCCCTACCCCCGCAACTTGTATTAACCGAGAACGTTGTGCCGCATGTAAAACTGCTCATCAGAGTTCAATTTAACTGTAATTGGAAAAAATTAATACAGCTGAAATGGGTTCTTGCAACGTATAGGAAAAAAGAATAGCGTTTTGAATTAAAAAATTAGTATGAATAAGAAAAAATTAACTTTTGGTATTTTGTCGTTTCATTTCTACTACTAGTAGTGATGTTAAGTATCGAAAAGTTTTTCTTTATCAAGATTGATAACATGATGTATTACATCTTAATAGGTACAGCTTTGGCTGCGTTAGGGAATTATATAGTAATCCAGATTCAAATAAAGAAAAAGGAAACAAGTTAATAAATGGACAAAAAATGAAAGTCTGGAAATATATGGATAGTGATAATTCAAATTTATAAGTAAAATCCGATGACTAAAAAATTGATTCTCGCTATAATTACTATAACTATAGTATCAATACTAAGTGTAAATGCACAGAATGATAATTTGAAAGATTGGGTGGAAGGTGGCAAAGTTGAAAATAAAAGCTACTATACAGAAATTCCATTTCAATACATAGACGGATATATTTTTATTGAAATTACTCAAAACGAAAAAAAATATAACTTTTTATTTGATACTGGTGCTGAAGCTACAATAATTGATAAATCTATAATAAACGAATTTTCATTTAAAAGATTATCACAAGTAACCGTTGGAGGGCCAATTATTGATACTGAAGATTTACAAAAATTAGTAATATCAAAGATTAATATTGCCGAAATTACCTATAATAATATAGGAGCAGTAAGTACAAATCTTGCATTTTCCAAAACTAAATTTTGTGATAAATTACACGGAATTATCGGAAGTAATCTTATCAAAAAATCAAAATGGCAACTTGATTATGATAACGAAATAATTAAAATTTCAAACGACTTGAAATCTTTTAATATCGGAACTCCAAAGTTTGTGTTAAATACTAAATTACCGGCCAGAGGATTTGGTACAGAAACAATTGATATTACTATAAACAAAACTACTTTACCTTTTAATATTGACACCGGCAATGGAAGAAGAAAATTTGTTGCTAATCCTAAATACTTCAAAAAAGTAATTAGGAAAAGTGATGCCGATGAATACGGTTTTCCTAAATCAGATAAAGATTTTTAGAGGTCAGTATTT
>NZ_JAVRHP010000204.1:0-2150 GCF_031846505.1 Autumnicola edwardsiae | reverse complement strand
TCCTTCAAGCTCTTCGTTAACTCTAAAAAAATATCTTTCATAATTCTATTGATTTTTGAATGGATAATAATATCGATAGTGCAATGCGTTCAATATTGTTATTATCCAAAATATAGCTGCCTTCATCTTTATTGCTCAAAAAACCCAATTCCAATAGTAATGAGGCGCAATACTCAACAGTTTCCCCAAGTACCTGAAAGTTGGCAAACTTCACACCTCGACTTTCATAAGCAATGGCTTCACAAAGGGCTCGTTCAATTTGATAACCTATAAGAACCGATGCTTTTGAGAATTCCTTTTGTTTTCTTGAAGCATAAACCTCTATACCTCTCGCATCTGGATTATCGGAATGATTGCAATGCAAAGACACAAACAAATCAGCATTCAAGGCTTCGGCCAGCTTTGTTCTGTCTGATAAAGAAATAAGCGTATCACTATACCTGGTCAAATAAATATCCAAAGGCTTATCCATTTCTTTATTCAGCTTTAAAATGGCATTTGCAATGGACAAAACCACATCTTTTTCTTGGATGTTATTTATACCAATTGCACCAGCATCTTTTCCACCGTGTCCAACATCAATTATTATTCGTTTTTGAGCAGTCGATTCTTGTCCAAAAATGACACACATTTTTAGAACTAAAATTACAAAACTGACGTTTTTGAGCAGATTTTTCATTTTCAATTTTCGGGTTATCAACAACTTCCCTTCAAAAATCCATCGAATTTGATGTCAAATAATAACAACGGAATTCAAACAATATCAAATAATATTTTATTCACAAATATTTGATTTTCAGTTATATACACTCAAATATATGTAAATTTCCAATAACGAAAATGAACTAAAAATTTAAACTTTTCCGTTATGAAAAAATCACACTATTTAGCATCCATTCTTTCGCTATTATCCACTTCGCTTTTTGCTCAAATTGGTGGCATTGAAGATTCAGTTAATGATGTTGGCGACACTATCCGAACTATTTTTCCAATACTACTCGGTGTAATCTTCCTTGTAGGTTTCCTGTTCAACGCAGGACATTTTTTTGGGGAAAATGCAGATTTAAAAAAGGGGATTACCCGAGTTTTAGTATTTGTACTTATTGCTGGCGCAGTAGTGGGCATCTTCACTTACTTAATAGGAATCGTAGTATAGATGAACCCTCTAAGAGGGATTTGTTTTCCAAGCATTATGAAGAAATACGAGGTCTATAAAAACATTAGGAAAAGGGCGGTCATTTTTGGACTGCCCATTTCCCTGTTTGCATTGATGATGGTTTCCATTTTGGCTTCGCTGCTCATCATCATCTTCTCTTTCAGCTTTGGGATAATAATAGGGGTGTTGGTCTTCAACGCTTCCTTATATGTTGCGCTAACGAGGATAACCCACAATCCACAACTATTTCAAATGGCAAAGGCCTTTCCAAACATTATCAGCAACAAAAGAAATTCTGGCTTCGATTATGAATAAGATTAACCTTTCGGCATATCGACCTATTGCAGATATTCAGGATAATATCGTCTTTGCCAACAATGGTAACGTTGTTATATGCTATAAAGGTAATCTGCCAGAAATCTATTCACTATCTGAAAAAGATTTTGAGGATATGCACGGTGCTTGGTTTCAGGCGTTGAAGTCATTGCCTGTCGGAACCGTGGTTCACAAACAAGATATCTACCTCAAGAAATCATATACTTCACAACAACTTCCGAATTCTACCTTTCTGGAAAAGGCTACCCACGAACATTTTAAAGGTCGTGGACATATTGAGCACAGCTGCTATTTGTTCTTCATCTTGACCAAAAATAAGGCACTCAACAATCCTAAATATGTCAATCCCTTCAGAAAAGTTTCAAAGGGAATCGTACAGGAATTGGACGACAACATCAAGAGTTTCGCCAACTCGGTAAGTGACTCGGTTTCCTTTATCAACAATAGCCGAAAGATGGATTTTGTTTCGCTTAAAGCGGGCGACATACAGCAACTGACAAGCAGTTACTTCAACGGTTTTAATGAAGGCTATGATACCGATATCTTACTGGACAAAAAAAGCGTCAATATTGGCGAAAACCATTTTGATGCCCTAGCCATCAACAGCGAACTGTGCTTTGGCGAAAGTGTACAGAGTAGCAAGACCAATGAGAAATTC
>NZ_JAVRHP010000203.1:0-2155 GCF_031846505.1 Autumnicola edwardsiae | reverse complement strand
GGATAAAAAAAATGGTTCCCTACGTTACAGGATCGGCCAGTGGCTGGATGACCTTTAGAGGTGCGCGCAGGAGAAGAGCAATAGATAAAGGTTTCGTGCTTTCAGATCATTGCGACTGGCAGGGTTTGCTGTCTTCTATTGAAGCAACAGGATGTGAGAAAGTGATTTGCACACACGGTTACACCGATATTTTTTCCCGCTATCTCAGGGAAAAAGGTTATGATGCGAGGACCGAAGAAACGCAGTACGAAGGCGAAGCGGGAGAACAGGAAGCTAAGAAAGAACAGGAAGATTAAGTCTGGAGAACAACAATGAAATTATTTGCTGAACTTATAAAAAAACTGGATAGCACCAATAAAACCAGTCTCAAGGTCGCGGCGTTAACAGATTATCTTAAGGCGGCCCCAGATAAAGACAAGGTTTGGGCAATAGCTATTTTATCTCATCGCCGTCCGCCACGGCCAGTGAATACTACACTTATGCGCAATTGGGCATCAGAATTGGCAAATATCCCGCTCTGGCTTTTTGAAGAATCCTATCATATTGTGGGGGATCTGGCAGAGACCATTGCTCTTGTCATTCCGCCGGCAGAAGCGTCTTCAGAAAAAAGTCTGAATCAATATCTACAGGAAATTATAGATTTGAAATCACAGTCTGAGATTGAGAAAAAAGAATATCTTTTTACAAATTGGCTCGCTCTCAATTATTACGAACGCTTTGTTTTTACCAAATTGATAACAGGCAGTTTCAGGATTGGAGTGAGCCAGAAGCTGATGACGAGGGCGTTATCCAAAGCCACAGAAATTGATGAAGATATTCTCGCCTATAAATTAATGGGGAATTGGGAACCGGCCAATATCTCTTTTACAAAATTAATTCTTGAAGAAAATGAGGAGGATTACCTTTCAAAACCTTATCCGTTTTACCTCGCTTATGCCATAGAAGGCGAGCCTGGGGATTTGGGCGATGTCTCACAATGGAGTGCAGAGCATAAATGGGATGGCATCCGTTCTCAGGCCATTGTTAGAAATGGGGAATTGTTTGTTTGGAGCCGGGGCGAAGAATTGGTTACCGATAAGTACCCGGAATTCCAGGCATTGGTAGGAAAAATTCCGGATGGAACTGTTATAGATGCGGAAATTCTTCCTTTTCCTGAAGGTGAAATCGGAACTTTTAATGATCTGCAAACCCGAATTGGCCGAAAGAATGTTTCCAAAAATCTGCTGAAGAAGACTCCGGTGATCCTGAAGGCTTACGATATTTTGGAGTGGGAGGGAAAAGATATACGAAAATTGCCATTTTCGGCACGTCGCCTTATTTTAGAAAAACTCTATGCTGAAGTTGCTGCGGAAGATTTTCCGTTGCATTTATCAAAAACTATAAACTTTAATACCTGGGAAGAAGCCGCCGCCGAAAGGGAAAGGGCAAGGGAAGAAAAATCTGAAGGATTAATGCTGAAGCGACTCGATTCTCCCTATTTGGTGGGCAGAAAAAAAGGAGATTGGTGGAAATGGAAGGTCGATCCCCTTACTATAGATGCCGTGCTTACTTACGCCATGCGTGGTCACGGCCGCAGGAGCAATCTTTTTACAGACTATACTTTTGCACTTTGGGATAGTGAAAAGGAAGAACTGGTGACTTTTGCAAAAGCATATTCCGGGTTGACAGACGCCGAATTCAGAAAACTGGATGCGTGGATTAAGAAAAACACGCTGGAGCGTTTTGGGCCGGTGCGAAGTGTTACTCCGCATCATGTTTTTGAAATTGCTTTTGAAGGGATAGCAGAATCAAAAAGGCATAAGAGTGGAGTTGCAACCAGATTCCCAAGAATGCTGAGATGGCGAACCGATAAAAAAATTGAAGAAGCAAATACTCTTGAAGATCTAAAAGCATTAATTCCCTGACCACCCCGACCTTCGGTCACCCCTCCTTTTTAAGGAGGGGAGCTGAAAAAAGCTGCTTCTTTTTGAAGGTAAAGTGGAATTGTCAGCGCATAGTTGATTTAGAAAAACAATCAAAAAAAGTTCCTTCCCTTTTTTCAAGGGAAGGTGGCTTAATCAGCGGGAGCTGATTAAGACGGAAGGGTAAAAACCACAATTATGAAACAACCAATTCACAATAAAAAGCACCTGGAAACCTTCAGGAAAACCTTGAG
>NZ_JAVRHP010000202.1:0-2172 GCF_031846505.1 Autumnicola edwardsiae | reverse complement strand
CGGCGAAAGTGTACAGAGTAGCAAGACCAATGAGAAATTCACTTCTGACGATTTCGTGTTTCATCAAGGGTTTATTGATGGGCTGGGGCTTACGCTTAACGAGAACCACATTGTTAACCAGATACTATATCTGGACGATAAACAGAAATGGCGTAAGCTGCTGGACAAAAAAGTTGAGGAACTGAACAAAAGTTCCAATTTCGGTTCTCAGAACATGGTGGTACTCGGAAAAATCCAGCATATTCTTGACCAGATCAATGCCGATGACAATGCCCGGATTATCCGTGGCCATTTGAACCTCGTGTATTGGGACCGGGAGGCCCGAAGTCTGGATAGAATTGCTTCCAAAATAAAGACCGAATTTAAGGAACTAGATATAATCCCCTATTATCCAAGGGGCGAAGAAAGGAAGAATTACATACTGAACAGCTACTGCTGTTTTTCTTCCAATTTCTCGAACAATGATTTATACGTGACCGATTTGAAACACGCGCTTTGCCTGTTTATCAATAATACAAATTACAAATCGGATGCTACCGGGATCATCTTTAACGACAGGGAACATAACATCCCTGTTCTCAAAGATGTGTGGGATGAACACAAAAAACGAATCAAGGCAAGAAACTTTGCCATTTTTGCACCAACCGGTGAAGGCAAATCGTTTTTGGCCAATAATATTCTGCGCCAATACTTTGAAAGTGGCGTTAGGTTGGTGATTATCGATCTGGGCGGTTCCTACACCAAATTCGCAAAACTTTATCCTGAAAAATATACCGTACTCCGCTACGAGAGTGGGAAAAATTTAGGGATCAACCCTTTTTACATCAGCGATACTATAGACCTAACACCGGAACGTTTAGAAGATTTATCGGTCTTTCTATTCGAGCTATTTGCTTCTGATCTGAAAGTGACCAAGGCACAATCCGTATCTGTCAAGAAAATACTGCGTCATTATTACGATAGCACTGCGGAAAATCATTCGTTGGATAATTTCTACCATTTTATCGAACGCAAACAAAACGAACTTTTAGACCACCTTAAAATCCATCCTGACTACTTTAATGTTACGAATTTCTTGCACGTAATGTCTGAGTATGTTGGCGATGGTCTATACAGCTTCCTCTTTGAGGTAAGCGAAGATCAGACCTATAAAATCGAGGACAAACGCCTTATTGTTTTTGAACTGGACGAAGTCAAGGATAACAAGGAAATCCTGTCCGTAATGCTCAAACTGATTAAATCGGCAATACAAAGGACGATTTGGAAAAATAAGGCGGAAAAAGGGATCATTTTGTTTGATGAGTTTGCCAAGCAATTGAAGTTTGAGAACGTACTGGAAAGTGTGGAATTCTATTATCAGGCTATCCGAAAACAGAACGGGGCTATTGGGATTATCCTCCAATCTATCAATCAACTTCCGAACAATTCCACTTCTGCGAGCATCTTAGAAAACACTCAGGTCATTTATAGCTTAAACAATGAAAAAGGCTATGCGGAATTGGTCAAAAGGCTCAACTTATCAAGCCACGACCTGAACCAGTTGAAATCCATCAAAAATAATCTTTCGGGACCTCGCAAGTACACCGAAATGTTCATCAAAATTGGCAAGGGAAGCAACATTTTTCGGCTTGAGGTTCCCAAAGAGGTCTATGCGGCTTACCTCACGGACGGTAGGGAAAACGATGAAATTATGATGCTCTACGCACAGCATCGGGATATGGAAAAAGCAATCAAGGAATATTCATCTAAAAATTAGAAACAATGAAAATAAAACTAGTAATACTCGCAATGGCACTTTTATTCAGCCTGAACATTAAAGCCCAAGGGATGCCCGTCTATGACAACACGAATTTCATAAGCTTGGTCAAATCTCTCGTGGAATCTGCAAAACAGACATCAAACCTCGTCAAGACCGTAAAATTTCTGAAAACTCAAAAGGAAAACCTTGAAAAGGTCAACAATGTGGTCAAACAATTAAAAGCCGTCGGGGAAATAGGCCGGAACAATCAACGCCTGATCTATGTGATGCAAAATGATCTAAGGGATATTCTCGATTCCCCTTACATCAAACCAAACGAAGTAGAACGGGTATCGGAATCATTCAATGCCATTGTTGAAAATTCCTTGGAAACAATGGACTTTATCGATCAGATCCTGTCCAACGATTATCTC
>NZ_JAVRHP010000201.1:0-2180 GCF_031846505.1 Autumnicola edwardsiae | reverse complement strand
ATTTTATGGTAAAATGACTGTTAGCATAATTAATCAATAACTTGGAGTTTATTTTCTTTCGTTTTCTTTCCTAGTCAAAACAAAATATATAACATACAACCAGCTGAAAACTCCGTGAATTATAGCCAGTAAAACCGATTTGTTTCTTTCCCAAGAAGTGACCCCGGCAATTACGCTTCCAAGTCCGATACCATTTGTTATGATACTTCTTTTAGTTTCTGAGCCAACATTATCTTGACTATAACCTTCGTATATTAAAAATAGTGCAAAAATAATTGTAGCGTAGATTTTCTTCATATTTCAATTTTTGTGGTATTTATAACAACAACTAGCACCTAAAATTTCTCACTTCCAGCACCAGCACATTGTAAATCTCAAAAATCGTAGGGGATTTTGTTAAAACTAAGCTAAATTCTTAAACCTGAAAAGTTTGTACGAAAAACTTTTCAACCTGATCTTAACAGGTTTAGAGATTCTGTTTCTTCAGCTTTTCTCCTCCCCCGGTAACCTCCGCAAAACTCCAGCTTAATTATAAGTTTATGTCCAGTTTTAAAATCCAGGTAATGCATACAATCCACCTCAACCCTGAGGAGCTGAATGGTATTCTCTTTTATTAAGCCTTTGAACACTTCTCCAACTGTCATCGTAACAGATTCAGGATCAACCCGATCTATCTCCCCCTTTACTATAAAGTCAAAGTTTTCCCTATTTCCGAGGAAACTATTATTGAACACATTGACACTTTCGCAATCGAGGCTTTTGCGGAAGAAAGGAGGAGGATGAGAATAAGTTTGTGTTTAGTTGCCATTCCTGTCATAGAAACTATTGAAGCGGTTTGATCAAATTTTCCAGATCAATCTCTAAAAAGCTGTTATCCTGAGCATCATAAAATTTTCCGTTCAGGAATACAACGTTGCGCGATGCGGAGAATTCAGCTAATCTTTTACCTTCGGGATCGATCACAAAAGTCTTATTCTCCTTAGCGAGGAACCGCTTCCCATTCCGGTTAAAATAGTTGATGTAAATAGTTTCAGCTTCAGTATCAATTTTTTCAACAAGCTCGAGGTTTGAATCGAGTATTAAGATCTTTCCGCTGTCGGTGTAGAGATAATGTTTGGCAGCATCTAAATTCAGCAGACTATGAAAGAGGTTATCCCTCTGAACAAACACCTGCTCCCCAACAAAATACTCCAGTTCACCTACTTCTTCGCTATTGAATTTTTTATCCTGAAGTAGTTGCCCGGTATCCACTGAAAATTGGGAAATATGATCTTTAAATAACACCAATAGTTCGCCATCTTTCAGATCAACTGCCGTGACCATATTCTTTTTTTCGGCCGTCACTTCTTTTAAATATTTCTGATCTCCGGTTTTAATATCATAGGAGGCAATAAAAGGCGTCCCAAAATCCAGTTGACGATATCCCATAAAAGCATAGCCCTGGTTGACCATGACCAGATAATCACCCGACCTGAAGATCATGGATTTACTGGTCATATCATCGGGAAGGCTCTTTTTCCACAAGACTTTCCCCTGCTTGTTTAGCCTCACCAGGTCTTTCCTGGAAGCGAAATAGATATTGGCACTGTCAACAAGCACGTTAGAAACAACATCACTTACCAGATTGTGGCCGGTGGATACCATATAGGTGCCGGTTAACAGACCTGCCGCAATTCCCAGGCCGGTGCCCACTGCCGAAGCGGTGTAATCCTTCTTTCCGGTGACCGTGTTGTAATCCCAGCCTGTTCCGTCAAAAATGTTTACCGTATGAAGCCCGGAAGCACCTATAAGTAAGGTAGAGTCATTTAAATAGAAAATTTCATTCCAACCGTACTCCCGGCTGATCTCTCTTTGCCAGAGAGGCTGCCCATCCCTAAGGTCAATTCCTTCAAGTATATTTTCTTTAGATTTTAAGGGCTGTATTTTATACCCGATCCCGATTTTGTCCACAGCATCGGCAAAGATCAGGGAGTTCTTTACTTCCCATAGTTCCTTTCCGGTCGTATTATCCAGGGAATAACTTTTCCTGCCAGTGGAATGAAGGATTGTTCCGCCAGTTTGTTCCAGATTCTCAACCTGATATGCAATCTTTTTTGACCAGAGCACTTTTTTTTCTTCAGGATCATAGCGGATCACTTTTCCTTTGTTATCCAACCATTTTCCGTTCTTACTCAAACCTC
>NZ_JAVRHP010000200.1:0-2244 GCF_031846505.1 Autumnicola edwardsiae | reverse complement strand
TTCTGAGCCTCACATCCTTTTAAATCTCTTACTGTAACGGTATACGTTCCTGCGGAAAGGTTGCTGAAAGTGTTTGAAGTTTTAAAGTTTATTCCGTCAATTGAATATTGATAACCTGCATTTCCTCCTGAAACATTTCCAGCAGTAATACTACCGTCTGTTCCTCCGTTACAACTTACCGGGATAATTTCGGGATCAGCCATGATGAGGTCATCGGGTTGAGAAATCGTTACCGATTCGGTGGTTACACAACCATTTGCATCTTCCACAGTAACCGTGTAGGTACCGGCGGCTAAATCAGACTTTGATGTTCCGGAACCAAGGCCGGTCCAGGTGTAGGAATATGGCGTTGTACCTCCCGAGGCTTTAGCTTCCGCAGAACCCGAATTTGATCCAAAACAATCTACATCAATGCTGCTAATGTCAATTTGAAGTGGATCAATCACGACTTGCTGACTAAGGCTTGAGGTGTTGCCGGCTTCATCTTTAAATTCCCACACAACGGTATAACTGCCTGCTGTGAAAAAAGTGGTTTGGCTGGTGGTTGTACCTGTTATTTGTCCCGAACAATTATCTGTTGCTACGGGCGTCGTAAGGCTGTATTCGCAACCCCAACGTACATTGGTCACCTCCGGAAGTTGTGGCGCATCCTTATCTTCAACAGTAATAATCTGCTCAACAGCCTCTGCGGTATTATTATAATTATCGGTTACTTCCCAGGTAATAATAGTAGTTCCAACCGGATAATTTTCGTTAATGTCCATGCCATCTGATCGTGTTCCTGTTGGGTCCAGAACAGCACAATTATCTGTTGCTGAAGCCGAAATAATGGAAATATTTGCTTCACACGTGCCACTTATGTTGCTAACGGTGATATCTGCTTTTGCAAAAATTGTAGGTTTTTCGTCGTCTGTAACTGTTACTTTTTGTGTGGTGGTAGCTGTATTTCCGGCAGAATCTTCTACTGTCCAGGTCACTGTTGTTGTCCCGACTTCAAAGAATGAAGGGGCATCATTACGGATGTCTGTAATTTTACAATTATCATTTGTAGTAGGGGTGCCAAGGTTTACATTGGTAGCAATGCAATCGCCCGCATCTGTACTTATGACAATATTAGCAGGAGCTACAATTGTGGGGTTTACGCCGTCGCTTTCAGAAATGGTTACAGACGTGCTGTTTTCCTGTGGTGTAGGATTTGTATTATCGGTAACGGTTATCTCGTATGTTCCTGCACGTAATCCTGAAATATCTTCACTGGAACTCGAGAAACCATTGGGGCCGCTCCAGCTGTAGTTGTATCCCCCGGACCCTCCGGAAACTGTAATATTAATAGCGCCATCAGCACCACCAATGCAGCTAACATCCTGAGAATTAGCATTTATGCTTATAGCTGCATAGGTTTCCCCTTCCGCAGAGGAGAACATTCCTGCAGAAATAAAGAGAAAGGCCAGTAAAATAAAGGCGTTAAGCCCCGAAGTGATTTTACCCATGCACATTTTGATTAGATACTATGTACAAATTTACGCACAAAATCGATAAAACGTCGAAATTAACAGTTAAAAGTGTTCATTATCGACTGATAAATAAAAAATTAGCATACATAGAGAGAAAAATCTCACTAGTTTTTGAGAAGCTTAAACTAGGTGCAGGAACCCTATCTTTAATAAGTAAAAAATCATACTTCTGAAGTTTATTCCGGAGGGAAATTTACATAAGTCACAGAAAATCTACCTGATTCAGAAAAATACAGAAGGTCGAAAATTGCCATTTTAGAGGCGGCTCCAAAATGGCAATTTTCGGCATCTGTTCATTGTAGTGATCGGCTATTTTTTTACAATAATCTTTTTGTTGTAGACTTTTTCAGCAGTGTGGACTTTTACAATATAAACGGAAGTACTTACCGGTCGAATAAGGGTGAGATATATTTCTTTTTCTGTCGTGGCTTCGTTAAAAGTCTCTATTTGCTGCCCGTTAAGGGTGAATATCCGAACTTCATCAATTTTTTGGGCACCCGGATTGTAAATTACCAGTTGCTTCCTGTTCATTAAATACTCTACAGAAATACCTGCCTGATTTTGACCATTTTCATCCTCCGGATTTTCTTTAGGATTTTCAGCATCGGGATTTTCATTGCCTTCTTCAGGATTTTCTTCTTCTTCTTCTCCTTCTTCAGGACTTTCATCTTCTTCAGAGTTTTCTTCCTCTTCCTCTGGATTTTCTTCTTCCTCTGTTTGCTCTTTTTTC
>NZ_JAVRHP010000020.1:0-46230 GCF_031846505.1 Autumnicola edwardsiae | reverse complement strand
TGTTGGAAAGGATAATTAATCTGCCGCTACTCTGATTTTTGGGCATTTGTGTGTTAATGTGAGGTTCTTTTATACCCTTTAAGTAGGGTAAATAAACCTACAAGGTTTTCTAAAACCTTGCAGGAGGGAGTTACCAGTAAAGGAAAATAAAAAAGTGAGCCTGGAAGATTACCGGACTCACTTCTTATAAAAAATTAGATGACTTTATTCTTTACTTCCTTCTTTTAAGTCATTGGATTTTTCAATAGAAAGATTATTGGTGAAATCGATCGTCCTGATAGGGAATGGGATATTGATTCCGTTTTTGTCGAAGGCCTTTTTAATTTCAATAATCGCTGTATTTTTAGCGACCAGAATATCCCTGTTCTTACCAACATCTGTCCAGAATCGTACAACAAAATTAATTGAACTATCACCAAATTCTTCGTACATAAATTCCACTTCTTCATTTGTACCTTGTGGAAAAGCTTTGGCTATGGTTTCTTTGGTAAGATTTTGAACGAATTCAAGATCAGAACTATAACCCACTCCGCAGGTAAGCATTACCCGGGATCGCAAGGTTCGGGTGAAGTTTTTAAAAGGTTCTTCAATAATTTTACCATTGGGAATCACCACATAGTTATTGTCTGATTGTTTAATTACTATATTCCGAAGATTAATTTCGGTGACTGCCCCGGCAAATCCGTTGGTTTCAATCCAGTCACCAATTTGTAATTCCGGAAGAAAACTTAGTATTAAACCTGAAAATGTATTGGTAAGTGTTCCCTGGAGTGCCAGGCCTATAGCTAAACCCACCACACCTGCACCCGCGAGAACAGAAGTTAAAACAGTGTCGAGGTTTAACAGCCCCAGAGCTATGAAGAAACCTATAAGGATAATGATGACCTTAAGGACCTTTACAGACATTTCCCTGATCGAGGCTTGTTTTACCTTTCCCCTCAGGAGTTTATTGATGAGGTTACCAATGTATTTGGAAAGTATAATAAATACTATAAAGACCAGTACGGCCATAATAAAATTGGGCAAATTCAGGATTAAACTATCCAGCCATTCGCCCAATTTTGCTCCAATTTTATCTATAGAATCTCTGAAACTAAAGTTTTCAAACATTTAGCAATATGTGATTTAAAATTATATCTGTTTATGATTATCGCTGGTTTTCATTTTCCATGCGTCCAACATCCAGCTGGTTTTCTCCAATTCCCTTATATAAGCTCCTATAAGGTCTATTGTTCCTTCATCTCCTCCTGCTTCAGCAATATCTATTACCTTCCTCATTTGATTTAGGAGGATACGGTGATCTTCCAGCAATATTTCAATCATATCAAAATCTGACAATCGGCTGCCCGATTCTTTGATATTTGACATTTTTAGGTAATCGCTTAAGTTGCTTGTAGGTTGATGACGAAGTGTGAGTATTCGCTCTGCGATTTCATCGACTTTTAATTTCGCGTCATCATAAAGCTCTTCGAATTTTTCATGAAGATCGAAAAAATTCTTTCCGATAATATTCCAGTGAAAATTTCGAAGTTTTTGATAGTATAAATGATAATCGGCTAACAACGTATTTAATTCTCCAACAGTTTTTTCTGTTTTTGCGTTATCTAAACCTAAGTAGCTCATAGTTTTTATTTATTGATTTGAAAAATTTCATACAAAAATATGATAACAACAACTGATCTCCAACCATAGTTGCTGAATTAATAGAAGTTTAACTCAATTAATCCAACGGCCGCTTTTCTTTAAGGTCCAGCTTTTTGAGCATTTCTTTGGAAACCTGTCCACCAGAAACACCATAACCATCAACAAGGACTCCTTTTTTTCCATTATTTGTAGAAATAGCGTAAAGGATGGCATTGTCATCGGGATTACTCATCCCTTCAAACCTTAAAACCTTGTCCACATCAAAATCTTCTACTCCGTAGGATTCGTTTAAGGATTTGATCTCTATTTTTTCGTCCAGGAGGTTAAAATCAAATTCGTAACCTTCCTCTAACTTTAGTTTATTTAGTGCCTGGGATAACGTTCCGTAATCTTTCATTTTCTGTTTGGTATAAGTTTTAATTTCAAATTACTGCTACGTGCCCGAATTTACAAATTGATCGTGAGGTTTAGGATAAGTTTAACGGCTGTGGGAACTGTGCCCATCCTGAGAAATAAAATGTTCGTTCCTATTCGTCTTTTTTACCAGAGCGAAAGAAGCCAAATGGAATAACGAGAAAAATAAAGAAATACCACCCGGTAACAAGTCCTACGATGGTAATAATAGCTGCAATAATATAAAACCAGTAGGAATTAAAAAATCTCATATTCTAGCGGATTTATAGTTTCTAATAATCTGTTAATACTCCAGTTTTTACTTCAGAAGAAATAAATAATATTTCTGAAGTGATCCCGAAAACTGAAAGCCGATAATTTGCATTTATAGCGACTGATCTTAATTAACTCTGCATAATCCTGAAAAATATAAGCAAATATCTTAAATTTGTTGAATTATTTTTTGTCCATAAGATTATGAAGACTAAAATCACTCTCAAAGAACTGGCAAAACTACTAAATGTTTCTGTTTCTACAGTATCTAAAGCGCTTAACGATAGTTCCGAAATTAGTCCTAAAACTATAGAAAGGGTAAAAGAACTTGCTGCTCTGCACAAATACCGGCCCAATCCGGTTGCGGTGAACCTTAAGAACAGCAAGAGCGGAACGATTGGAGTGGTTATTCCTAATATTTCAAATAACTTTTTTGCTCAGGTACTTTCCGGTATTGAGGCAAAAGCGCAGAAAGAAGGTCTGCAGGTGATTACGTCTATTTCTAATGAATCGCTGGACAGGGAGAAACAAATAACCGATATGCTTACCTCGGGATTTGTAGATGGGGTTTTAATTGCTATATCAGAAGCCACACACCGGGCGCGAGATTACGACCACATTTTTGGTATACTGGAATATGAAATTCCGGTTGTATTGTATGATCGTACAAATTTTGATATTCCTGTAGATAAGATAGGGATTGATGATGAAAGGAGCTTTGAAGAGGCTACCCGGTTACTAATTTCCAAGGGTATAAAGAAAATAGGCCTTGCTTCCGGAATCCATCATTTAGGGGTAGGGAAGCTAAGGATAAAGGGATATGAGAAGGCGCTTTCTGAAAATATGGAACGTTTTGTTGCGGCATCTTCCAGGCATCATGTGCTTAAGGATGGTATTAAAGACCTTCTGGTAAATAAAAGAGTGGAAGCCATGCTCTGTACAGATTTTGTAAGCGCGATGCTTGTTTCCAGAATGGCTTATGAGAATAATATTGATATACCGAAAGATCTGAAAATAATTGGTTTTTTAAACAAAGATGTGGCTCAATATCTTACACCGTCCATAAGTTATATCGAGCAGTTTCCTGAGGAAGTAGGAAAGCGCGCTATGGAGATGCTTATTAAGCGGATGAATGGACAGCTTCTTCCCGAAAAGAACACTCACAAAATCGTTAATACTGAATTGGTTCACCTTGAATCAACAGTGTTTAAATAGAAGATAAACAGATCGAAGGAATGTCAAAATCAGAGAATTTGAATGTTCTAATAACCGGAGGAGCGGGTTTTATAGGCTCTCATGTAGTGCGGCTTTTTGTAAAAAAATATCCTGATTATAATATTTATAACCTGGATTCCCTTACTTATGCAGGAAATCTGGAGAACCTCAAGGATGTTGAAAAAGAGCCAAACTATCAATTTATTAAAGCAGACATTAATGATGCGGAGGTAATAAATGAGCTTTTTAAAAAATATAGATTTCAGGCTGTTATTCATTTGGCAGCAGAATCCCACGTAGACAGATCTATAAGCAACCCTTTTGCGTTCGTAAAAACAAACATCCTCGGTACTGTAAACCTACTGAATGCAGCGAAGAAAACATGGAACGGTAATCCTGATAATCAGCTTTTTTATCATATTAGTACCGACGAAGTCTATGGAAGCCTTGGAGAAACAGGCCTGTTTACAGAAATGAGTCCGTATGATCCAAATTCCCCTTATTCAGCTTCTAAAGCGGGATCTGATCATTTTGTAAGAGCTTATGGAGAAACTTATGGTTTACCGTACATAATTAGTAACTGCTCAAATAATTACGGTCCTAATCAATTTCCGGAAAAGCTGATTCCATTGTTCATTAATAACATCATTAACGAAAAACCATTACCCGTCTATGGTGATGGAAGGTACACTCGTGACTGGCTTTACGTAAAAGATCACGCAGCAGCTATAGATCTGCTTTTCCATAAAGGCAAAAAAATGGAAACTTATAATATTGGTGGGTTTAATGAATGGCAGAATATTGATTTGGTACGGTTGCTCTGTGCTATTATGGATAAAAAACTAAATCGTCCAGAATTTTATTCAGAAAAGTTCATCAGTTTTGTAAAAGATCGCCCCGGTCATGATAAGAGGTATGCCATAGATGCCGGTAAAATTAAGGAAGAATTGAATTGGGAGCCGCCGGTGACTTTTGCAGAAGGCTTAGAAAAGACGGTGGATTGGTACCTGGAAAATGATGAATGGCTTAAACATGTGGTTTCAGGAGAATATTTAGATTATTACCAAAAGCAGTATAACTGATGAAAACCGAGATATGAAAGGTATAGTACTGGCAGGAGGAACAGGGAGTCGTCTTTACCCCATAACGAAAGGAACTTCCAAGCAGTTGTTGGCTGTATATGATAAGCCCATGATCTATTACCCTATATCTGTTCTCATGCTGGCAGGAATAAAGGAGATTTTAATAATTTCCACACCACAGGACCTGCCAAATTTTGAGAATTTGCTCGGCGATGGGAGTCAGCTCGGTTTAAAATTCAGCTACGAAATGCAGTCCCGTCCCAATGGTCTGGCAGAAGCTCTTATAATAGGAGAGCGATTTATAGGGAGTGATGACGTTTGCCTTGTTCTGGGGGATAATATTTTTTACGGACAAGGATTTAGCAGTTTACTTGCGAGTGCATTACAGAATTGTACTGAACAAAATATGGCCACTGTTTTTGGTTATTATGTGAAAGATCCAAAGCGTTATGGAGTGGTCGAATTTGACGAGGATGGCAGCGCAAAAAGTATAGAGGAGAAACCTTTAAAGCCGAAGAGTAATTTCGCGGTAACCGGATTATATTTTTATCCTAACTCTGTTGTTGAAGTTGCAAATAATTGTAAGCCGAGTGCACGTGGAGAACTGGAAATAACCTCTGTTAACCAGTATTACCTGAAGGAAAGCCAGCTGAAGGTGGAGATGATGGGGCGCGGTTTTGCATGGTTAGACACAGGTACTCATGATTCACTTTTGGAGGCTTCAAATTTTATACAAACTATAGAAAAGCGGCAGGGTTTGAAGATTGCCTGTCTTGAAGAAATTGCTTTTCGAAAAGGGTATATAGATGAAGAGCAGCTAAGGAAACTGGCTTCGGGTTTGGATAAGAGCGAATATGGGGGTTATTTAAAAGCTCTCATCGGAAACAATAAATACTGATTATAAATCCTTGTTTAAACATTTTACATTTCTTTAAGAGGTTAGAGGCTTTAGCTTAGGCAGGAAATTCTATATTTGCTGCCTGAAAACTTAAATAAAGATACTACTACATGGAGGAAGGTCTATTACAAAAATTAGATTCTGCTAATATTCTTGTTACCGGTGGAGCCGGTTTTATTGGCTCAAACTTATGTGAAAAGCTTTTAAGTCTGAATTCCCGGGTGACCTGCCTTGATAACTTCTCTACCGGGCACAAACATAATCTGGATGCCGTTATAGATAATCCCAATTTTACTTTAATTGAAGGGGATATTCGTGATGCAGATATTTGCAAAAAAGCATGTGAAGGAAAAGACTTTGTTCTTCATGAAGCGGCTTTAGGGTCTGTTCCCAGGTCTTTAAGAGATCCGGTAACGACGAATGATGTAAATGTTTCAGGATTTCTAAATATGCTGGTTGCGGCAAGAGATGCCGAAGTCAAAAGGTTTGTCTATGCGGCCAGTTCTTCTACCTATGGCGATTCCAAGGGTTTACCTAAAGTAGAGGATAAAATTGGTAAACCTCTTTCTCCTTATGCAATTACAAAATATGTAAATGAGCTTTATGCAGATATTTTTCAGGATGCTTATGGTCTGGATACCATAGGTCTTCGTTATTTCAATGTTTTTGGGAGAAAGCAGGATCCTAATGGAGCTTATGCAGCTGTGATTCCGAAGTTTGTAATGCAGTTTATGGAGCATGAAAGCCCTGTAATTAATGGAGATGGAACCTATTCCAGAGACTTTACCTATATCGATAATGTTATTCAGATGAATTTACGTGCATTAACAGTAGAAGATAGTAAAGCTGTTAATGAAGTCTATAATACAGCTGTTGGTGATCGTACAAATCTGGTAGAACTTACTCAGTATTTAAAAGAATTTCTTTCTGAATATGATCCTGAAATTAAGAATGTAGAGGTTAAGCATGGGCCAAATCGCCCTGGTGACATTCCTCATTCTTTAGCTTCCGTAGAAAAAGCTAAAAATCTTCTGGGGTACAATCCTGAATACAATATAAAGTCCGGACTAAAAGAAGCTGTAGGATGGTACTGGGAGAACCTGAAGTAACTAAGGACAAGGAGATTGGTAAAGTTGACTGGGAGACCAGGGATTTGGGTGGAGCATAACAAGTATGGAGAAGATTAAAACACATAAAGACCTTCGGGTTTATCAATTTTCTTTTGAGGCAGGAATGGAAGTTTATAAGATGACGAAAAAATTTCCAAAAGAAGAAACTTATTCCCTTACCGATCAAATGAGAAGATCCTCCAGGTCTGTTTCCGGTAATTTGGGAGAAGCAGGGCGAAAGCGCAGATATGAAAAAGCTTTTGTAGCTAAACTTTCAGATTCTGAAGGTGAAGCAGCAGAAACACAGGTTTGGCTCGATTATGCCTTAGCTTGTGCTTATATTAATGAAAAAGAACACCGGGAGGTGTATAATAAATACAATAGTATATTAGGTATGTTGGTCAAAATGATTACCAATCCCGACAAATGGACACTTTAAAACATTTAATTAGAACAAATAAAAAATGAGTACAGATAACTCCTCCATTCCCAAATTCACCGGGTCTCCCAGTCCTAAGATAGCCGTAATCGGTTTAGGGTATGTAGGGCTTCCTTTAGCCAGGCTTTTTGCTGAAAAATTTTCAGTTATAGGTTTTGATATAAATCAGAAGAGAGTAAAGGAGCTGATGACAGGCGTGGATTCTACTTTAGAAGTTGAGAACGACGTGCTTCAGGCAGTATTAAAACAGGATTTCGGTCAGGAAAATGGACTTTATTGTACTGCAGATTTAGATGAGATCGAAAATTGCAATTATTACATCATCACCGTTCCAACACCTGTAGATAAAAACAACCGTCCGGATCTCACTCCTCTTTATAAAAGTAGTGAAACTGTAGGAAAAGTATTGAAGAAAGGAGATATAGTTATTTATGAATCTACCGTCTATCCCGGAGTTACAGAGGACGAATGTGTGCCTGTTCTGGAGAAAAATAGCGGACTCACTTATAATGAGGATTTCTATGTGGGATATTCACCGGAGCGCATAAATCCGGGAGATAAGGAACATACTGTAGATAAGATATTAAAAGTAACGGCGGGTTCTACTCCCGAAATAGGAAAAAAAGTTAACGAATTATATGCCTCTGTTATCACCGCCGGAACGCATTTAGCGCCAACAATAAAAGTTGCGGAAGCGGCAAAAGTTATAGAGAATTCTCAGAGAGACATTAATATAGCCTTTGTAAATGAATTGGCTAAAATATTTAACATGATGGATATTGATACTCAGGATGTGTTGGAGGCGGCAGGCACAAAATGGAATTTCTTACCTTTTAAGCCCGGTTTGGTTGGGGGTCATTGTATTGGTGTAGATCCATACTATCTTGCTCAAAAAGCTCAGGAGATAGGCTATCATCCTGAAATTATCCTGGCGGGAAGAAGAATGAACGACTCTATGGGGCAATATGTTGCAGGGGAAGTTGTGAAATTAATGCTTCAGAATGATCAGAAAGTAAAGGGTTCGAAAGTTCTCGTATTAGGAGTAACTTTTAAGGAAAATTGTCCCGATGTTAGGAATACGAAAGTAATTGATGTCGTAAGGAATTTAAAAGAATACGGAGTAGATATAACCATCTATGATCCATTGGCAGATCCGGAAGAGGTAAAGCATGAGTATGGTCTGGACACAATCAGGAAGCAACCTTCAGAAAAATACGAAGCCATTGTACTTGCGGTAGCACATAAGGAGTTTCTTGAACTCGATTTTGATTCCCTTAAAAATGATAATGCTGTTGTTTATGATGTAAAGGGAGTGCTTGGTGACAGGTGTGATAAGAAGTTGTGAAGAAGTGACCTTGTGAAGGAGTGACGTTGTAAAGAAGGTGACGGAGTAAAGTTGCGACGATGTGAAAGATTGAAAAGTGAAAGAATACTGAGATTTTTAAGTTATGAAGTCGCATAAAGATTTAACCGTTTACAAAACAAGTATTGATTTGGTCGTCAATCTTTATCAATTAAGTCAAAACTTTCCGGATGCTGAAAAGTTTGGATTAACGAGTCAGATTAGAAGAGCAGCAGTCTCTATTCCTTCTAATATAGCTGAAGGTGCTGCAAGGGGCAGCAAGAAAGATTTCAGCAGGTTTCTTTATATCGCTTTAGGTTCATTGGCTGAAGTGGAAACTCAACTGGAAATAGCAGAAAGGCTGGATTTTATTATGAAAAATTCTGAAGTAGAAGAAAAAATAATTTATATCAGAAGAATGATTCTGAAATTAATGCAAAGTTTGAAGGATTAATGAAGTGAAGTAGTGATGAAGTGATGCTGTCAGGGAGTAAAAGATAAATTTCCTTTCTCCGTAACAAGATCACCAGATCACTTCTTTACAAATTAAAAGCAGAATTACTGTTTCACCCGAACAATTACCTGATAAAAAGATATAAAGTACAAATGACTCAAATAAAAAACATCTGCTGCATAGGTGCAGGTTACGTTGGAGGGCCAACGATGGCTGTAATAGCACAGAAATGTCCGGATGTAAATGTTACGGTAGTAGATATTAATGAAAAAAGAATAGCTGCGTGGAATGATCCCAATGTGGAAAATATTCCAATTTACGAGCCGGGCTTATCTGAAATTGTGAAAGAAGCAAGGGATAGAAACCTCTTCTTTTCAACGGATGTCAATGCTGCTATCGACAAGGCCGATATGATCTTTATCTCTGTAAATACACCTACCAAAACCTACGGAATAGGTAAAGGTATGGCGGCCGATTTAAAGTGGATAGAATTGTGTGCGAGGCAAATTGCTGAAGTGGCTAAAAACGATAAGATCATTGTTGAAAAATCCACACTGCCTGTTCGTACAGCTGCTGCATTAAAAGATATTCTTGATAATACTGGAAATGGTGTAAAATACCAGATCCTTTCTAATCCGGAATTCCTTGCGGAAGGAACTGCTGTAGAGGATTTACAAAATCCGGATAGGGTGCTAATTGGTGGTGATATAGATAGTCCCGAAGGGAAGGAAGCTATGGATGCCCTGGTGAATATTTATGCTACATGGGTGCCTAAAGAAAATATTCTTACCACCAATGTATGGTCTTCGGAACTTTCTAAGTTAACTGCAAATGCTTTTCTGGCACAACGTGTTTCCAGTATAAATGCCATGTCTGAACTTTGCGAAAAAACAGGCGCAGATGTGAATGAAGTGGCAAAAGCAGTAGGAATGGATAGCAGGGTAGGCTCTAAATTCCTAAAAGCTTCAGTTGGGTTTGGAGGTTCCTGTTTTCAGAAAGACATTTTAAATTTAGTGTATATCGCCAAATCTTTTGGATTGCATGAAGTCGCCGATTACTGGGAGCAAGTTATTTTAATGAACGATCACCAAAAAAGAAGGTTTGCGGCAAAGATTGTAAAGACTCTTTATAACACGGTTTCGGGGAAGAAAATTGCCATTTTAGGCTGGGCATTTAAAAAAGATACCAATGACACAAGGGAATCCGCTGCGATTTATGTAACAGATTATTTATTAAGTGAGCAGGCTGAGGTTGTAGTGTACGATCCTAAGGTGAAACCAGAACAGGTTTATGCAGACCTGGAATATTTATGCACTCATAGCAGTGAAGAAATACGAGAAAGAGTTACGGTAGTGCAAAATGCAGATGAAGCCTGTAAAGAGGCACATGCCATAGCTGTTTTGACAGAATGGGACGAATTTAAGGAGCTGAATTGGAAAGCTGTTTATGAAAATATGCTCAAGCCTGCATTTTTGTTTGATGGAAGAAGACTTTTGGATAAGAAAACAAAGGAAGAGCTAGGATTTGAATTTTTTTCAATAGGAAACTAAATTATTTAGTATTGGTAAAAAGATTAATAAAAAAATATTTTGAAAGCCTTGCGTATTTCTATTCCTATTTGGGATATCGGATATTAATTGTCGTTTCTTTCAGTATTATCATCGGGATCCTTGACGGATTTGGATTAACTATGTTTTTGCCCCTACTTCAAATGGTTAGTGGTGAAGGTAACGTAGATCCTGATGGGCTGGGGAATCTTAGTTTTCTAGTAGACTTTTTTGAAGATTTCGGAATAGAGCTTAGCTTACTCGTAGTCTTAGGAATAATGACTTTCTTCTTTTTAGCAAAAGGGATTTTTCAATATTTTGCCGGCGTTTACAGGGTGAATGTTCAGGAATGGTTTATTAAAAGGCTAAGGCTAAAAAATATCAAGGGTTTGAATAATCTGGCTTACAAGTATTTTGTTAATTCCAATGTGGGTCGTATTCAAAATACACTTACCGGGGAGGTAGACCGCGTAGCTACCTCCTACTTTAATTATTTTAAAGCGGTGGAATATGGAATTCTTGTAGCTGTATATATGGGTTTTGCATTTTGGATTGATGCTCAGTTTGCTATACTTGTTACCATAGGAGGTGCTTTAACTAACTTTCTTTTTAAGCATTTATATAAAAAAACCAAAGGTGTTTCCAGAACACTAACAGGAGAGAATAACAACTTTCAAAGTTTAATTATTCAAAATGTTGGAAATTATAAATATTTGAAAGCAACGGGTTCTTTGCATGGCTATGGTAGAAAATTGCATGAATCTGTTCTTAGGATTAGAGACAGTAATGTAAGAATTGGCAAATTAGATGCTATTCTTACTGCTGGCAGGGAGCCTATTTTAATTATTGTGGTGGTTTCCGTTATTATTATTCAAAATACACTTTTTGGGTCTGAGTTAGGTCCAATATTGCTGAGTTTGGTATTTTTTTACCGAGCACTTAATTATTTAATGCAGCTTCAGGTGAGATGGAATAAGTTTCTATCAGTTTCAGGTTCATTAGAGAATATGCAACAATTTGAGAAGGAACTAAAAGAAAACCAGGATTTTAATGGTGGTCGGGAACTGGAGGGAGATATTCAAACATTAGAATTAAACAGCATTTATTTTTACTACGGAAAAACAGCAGTTCTTAAGGAAATTAATCTTAACATAAAAAACAATGAAACTGTTGCCTTTGTGGGTGAAAGCGGCAGTGGTAAGACTACCTTGGTAAATATAATTGCAGGGTTACTACCTGTGGAAGAAGGGCGGTACAAAATTAATAAACATATAAGCACAGAACTTGATCTTAATTACCTTCAGAATAAAATTGGATATATCACCCAGGATCCGGTAATTTTTAATGATACGCTTTTTAACAATATTACCTTTTGGGATGAGAAAAACGAACTTTCTGAAGAGCGTTTTTGGACCGCAATTAAGCAAGCAGCAATATTCGATTTTATTAATGATTTACCTGATCGCGAGGAGACAGTATTGGGTAATAATGGAATGACACTAAGTGGTGGTCAAAGACAACGGATCTCCATAGCCCGGGAATTATATAAGGATGTAAAAATATTAATTTTGGATGAAGCTACCTCTGCCCTGGATTCTGAAACAGAAAAAGCCATCCAAAGTAATATAGATGAACTAAAAGGACGATATACCATACTTATAGTGGCTCATAGAATTTCTACTATTAAGAATGCTGATAAAATAGTGGTAATGAAAGATGGGATAATTTCTAAAACGGGAAATTTTAATGAACTCGTTACCACTTCAAGCTATTTTAAAAAATTAGTTGAACTACAAGAGTTATAATTTAACTGGAAAAGATGGGCACAAGAAATATTTTAATAACCGGAGGAGCTGGCTTTATTGGCTCTCACGTGGTAAGACTATTTGTGGAGAAATTTAGAGATTGGCATATCTATAATCTTGATAGTCTTACCTATGCCGGAAATCTTGAAAATTTAAAAGATATAGAATCGGAAGGTAATTATACTTTCTTAAAGGCCGATATAAATGATTTTTCGCAAATTGAAAAGCTTTTCAAAAAGTATAATTTTCAAAAAATCATACATCTTGCTGCGGAATCACACGTAGACAGGTCAATTGCTAATCCTGATGCCTTTGTAAGAACTAATATTTTAGGAACTGTAAATCTTTTAAATGCAGCCAGGGGAATATGGGGAAGTAATGTAGAAAATAACCTGTTTTACCATATTAGCACAGACGAAGTTTACGGAACTCTGGGCGAAACTGGTTTGTTTACAGAAACCACACCATATGCACCAAATTCTCCTTATTCTGCTTCAAAGGCCGGGTCAGATCATTTTGTAAGAGCTTTTGGAGAAACATATAACCTTCCATACATTATTTCAAATTGTTCAAATAATTATGGTCCCAACCAGTTCCCGGAAAAACTGATTCCATTATTTATTAATAATATTATTGAGAAGAAACCTCTTCCGGTATATGGTGATGGAAAATATACCAGGGATTGGCTTTTTGTTAAAGATCATGCACTGGCAATAAAACTTTTACTGGAAAAAGGTCAAAATAAATCTACCTATAATATAGGAGGTTTTAATGAGTGGCAGAATATTGATCTAATTCAACTCTTGTGCAAGATAATGGATGCAAAATTGAACAGGGAAGAAGGGAGTTCAGCTTCCTTAATAACTTGTATAAAGGACAGGCCGGGACATGACAAAAGGTATGCTATAGATGCTTCAAAAATTAACAAAGAACTAGGTTGGAGCCCTACAGTTACTTTTGAAGAAGGTTTGGAACAGACTGTAGAGTGGTATTTATCTAACCAAAAATGGATGAAAAATGTTACTTCAGGGGAATACGAGAATTATTATAATAAGCAGTATTCCTGATTTAGAAATTTATAAAAAACTAAAAAATGAAAGGAATTATTCTGGCCGGAGGCTCTGGCAGTAGGTTATACCCTATAACTATAGCGGTAAGCAAACAGTTGCTTCCGGTATATGACAAGCCAATGATCTATTATCCATTATCGGTTCTAATGTTGGCAGGTATAAAGGATATATTAATCATTTCAACCCCTGAAGATCAAAGTTCTTTTAAGAAACTTCTTGGGGATGGTAGCCATCTTGGCTGTAATTTTGAATATGCTGTTCAGAAAGAACCCAAAGGATTAGCAGAAGCTTTTACAATAGGAGAAGAGTTTATTGGCGAAGAGAAAGTAGCATTGGTTTTAGGAGATAACATTTTCTACGGAAATGGATTGGCCAACCTTCTGGCAAGCAAAGTAAATATTGAAGGGGCATCTATTTTTGCTTATCCGGTTAAAGATCCGGAGCGTTATGGCGTAGTTCAATTTGATAAAGAAAATAAGGTACTAAGCATAGAAGAAAAGCCTGAGCTGCCAAAGTCTAAATATGCTATTCCCGGTTTATATTTTTATGACAATAAAGTTGTTGAATATGCTAAAGAGGTTAAACCATCTGGAAGGGGAGAGAAAGAAATTTCTACTATAAACCAAAGATATCTGGAAGAAGGAAATTTAGAAGTGGGGGTAATGACCAGGGGGATGAGCTGGTTTGATACCGGTACGGTGGAATCTTTGGATGATGCTACAGAATTTATTCGTGTGATCCAAAACAGGCAAAGTGCTATGATTGGATGTATTGAGGAGGTAGCCTATTTAAGGAATTTTATTAATAAAGATTCCCTGAACCAATTATCTGAGAGGTATGGGAAATCTAAGTATGGTGCTTATTTAAGGGAACTGGCAAAGGTGTACTGATCAGCGCTAAAATAATATTATAGACATGAACACTATTACCAAGCCAAAAATTTTAGAATTGCCCAAAAATAAAGAGTCCCGGGGATATCTTACTTATATAGAGAAGGACCTTCACATACCCTTTAAGATTGAAAGAGCGGTATGGCGTTACGACCTGCCAATGGAGGAAATTCCGGTCGGGTACGCCTGCAAAATTAGTGAACAGTTAATTATCCCGCTTACCGGCAGCCTTGAGGTTCTGGTAACCGATGGAAAAAATAAATCTACTTTTTTTCTGAATAAGGCATTTAAGGGGCTTTATATTCCGCCGGAATATTGGGTGGAGATGAAAAATTTTTCCTCGAATTCAATGATTCTTCTTTTAGGTTCTGAAAAAAATAATGAAGAAGAATATGTTTATGAGCATTATGAATTCCTAAAATTGAAAAATCATGAATAAAAACAGTGTATTCGATTGTTCAATTTTACCGCTGGACACGTTACAAGATCAATTTGGAAATATGGTCGCGGTTCAGGGAAACCAAAATATAAATTTTCCTATAGAGCGCGTATACTATATGTATGGAATGCCTGAAGGGGTGTCCAGGGGAGGGCATGCTCATACAGATTTATATCAATTAATAGTTGCTACGGGAGGAAGTTTTGATGTTCTTCTGGATGATGGGAAAAATAAGAAAGTGGTAAGGCTTAATCAGCCAAACCAAGGACTTTTCGTGGTTCCGGGAATATGGAGAGACCTTTATGATTTTTCTGCAGGTGCTGTTTGTTTGGTTTTTGCGTCTCTTACTTACAAGAATAATGTATCGATAAGGCATTACGATGAATTCAGGAAATTTAAGGGGTTGGAAAATTAAAAACATTAAAATTACCGATATTTAATACAACTATATATGAACCGGAATTTGTACTTGTTTCTAAAAAGTCTTGTAACCCATGGGAACTCTTATGTTTCTACTGATTATGCCCTGGAATGGATAAAAGAACAAAATGAAAGAGTAGAAGTGTCTGTAGATCAAATTCAATTTTCTGAATTAAAAAATTGGAAATTAAACCATAATAATCTCAGTCATGAATCCGGAAAGTTTTTCTCTATAGATGGTATAGATATTAGTACAAATTATGGAAATGTTTCTCACTGGCAACAGCCAATTATAAATCAACCGGAAATTGGCTATTTAGGCTTCATTACCAAAGAAATTAACGGGGTATTGCATTTTTTAATGCAAGCAAAAATTGAACCTGGAAATATTAATTATGTGCAACTGTCTCCTACACTTCAGGCAACCAAGAGCAACTACTCCAGGGTTCATAAAGGTAATGCCCCGGCATATCTGGATTATTTTAGAAATGCTACAAAAGATCAGGTAATGCTGGATCAACTTCAGTCTGAACAGGGAGCGAGATTTATTAAAAAGAGAAATAGAAATATTATTATTAAAGTAGAGGAAGATATAGAAATTCTCGAAAATTTCCTTTGGTTAACCCTGGCGCAAATAAAAGAACTTATTGGTCACAATAATGTTGTAAATATGGATACCCGTACGGTAATATCAGGTATTCCATTGGGAGATTTGACTTCAGAAAGTGTGGACGTTATCAGTATTTTTGAAGATGTTAAATGGGATGGTTTCAATAAGGGTCTTTTAAAATCTTATGCACTGGATGCAAACAGCTATAATAATCTTAATGATATTATCCTTTTTATTACCAGCAGAAAATGTGAATTGGAGTTAGAAATTTCCAAAGTCCCGTTAATGTCTTTAAAAAATTGGATAGTAGGTGATACAGCGATCTATCATGAAGAACATAAATATTTTGAAATTATAGCTGCAGACATAAAGATAGGCAACCGTGAAGTTATAAATTGGTCGCAGCCAATGGTAAAGCCGGTTCAGGAAGGACTTTGCGCCTTTATATGCAAAAATATTAATGGGGTGTTACACTTTATTGTGCAAACAAAAATGGAATGTGGCAATTTTGATTTAATTGAATTTGCTCCCACAGTGCAGTGTCTTACAGATAATTACAAAAATAAGACTTCATTTAAAACGCTTCCCTTCCTAAAACAGGTGTTGAATGCACCTAAGGAAAAAGTTATTTTTGATACTTTACAGTCAGAAGAAGGGGGGAGGTTTTATAGAGAACAAAACAGAAACCTACTTATAATGGCCGATGAAGACTTTCCCCTGGAGCTCCCCAAAAATTATATCTGGATGACTTTTAGTCAGCTTCAAACGTTTATGAAGCACAATAATTATATAAATATACAGGCGAGAAATTTACTTTCTGCTTTATCATTTCATAATATAAATTCATGAATAAAAAAATAAGAATAGGGGTTTTAGGTACAGCGAACATTGCAATGCGATCTGTTGTTCCAATTTTGAATTCCCTGAAAGATAAATTCGAATTTATAGGAGTAGCCACCAGGGATCCTTCCAAAGTGGATTATCCTGATTATAATATTGTAAAAGGTTATGATGCCCTTATAGAACAGACGAACCTGGATGCTGTTTATATTCCCCTACCCAATGCAATGCATTATGAATGGGTTAAAAAGTCTTTGGAAAAAGGGCTACATGTACTAGTTGAAAAATCACTGGCTTGTAATTATGAAGAGGTTAAAGAGCTAAATTTCCTGGCCAGGCAGAAAGACCTTGTACTATTGGAGAATTTTCAGTTTAGATCTCATTCCCAACTCAAAACCATCAGGGAAATTCTGGACAATGGTGTAATAGGGGAAATACGTATTGTTAGAAGTACGTTCTGTTTTCCTCCTTTTCCTGATAAAACTAACATAAGGTACCGCAAAGATTTAGGGGGAGGAGCTTTACTGGATGCAGGGACGTATCCCGTAAAATTATCTCAGCTTCTGTTAGGAAAAGAGCTTGAAGTTACTTCCGCAGTACTAAATTTTGATGAAGATCTTGGCGTTGATATCTGGGGAGGAGCTTTTCTGAAACAGAAAAATGGTTCTTTATTTTCCCAGATAGCTTTTGGATTTGACAATTATTACCAATGTAATCTTGAAGTAGTAGGATCTAAGGGTAAACTCTATACTAACAGGATTTTTACAGCTAAAGAAGACTTTACTCCTACACTCTTTTTAGAAACTAATTCTGAAGGTTTAAAAGAGGTAAACCTTAAAGCTGATAATCACTTTAAAAACATGCTTATATACTTTTACACTTGTGTAATCGGAGATAGTATTAATAGAGAAGAAGAATATGATAATAATATTAGTCAGGCTTACTTGTTACAGGAATTACGAAGCAAGGCTATTGAAAGCTGAGGATGATTGTAAATAAATGTTCCTTTTTAACGGATTAACTATAACAATATGCATACAAAAAAGCCTAAGGTTTCGGCTTGTATTATAACTTATAATCATGAGAAGTTTCTCAGGAAGTGCCTTGATGGTGCTATATCACAAAATTTAGATTTTCCTTATGAAATTGTGATTGGAGAAGATAAATCTACAGATAATACATTAGCAATATGTAAGGAATATCAAAACAGATACCCAGATCTTATAAGGCTTATAGAGAGACCGGCTAATCTCGGAATGTTGGGTAACTGGACTGGTACTCTGGGAGAATGTAATGGAGAATATATAGCGGTATGTGAGGGGGATGACTATTGGATTGATCCCGATAAATTGAAAAAGCAGATTGATTTTTTAGATAAAAATAGGCAGTATGTTCTATGTGGTAGTAAAGTGAAGAGCAGCAATGAAAATGGAGAAGAAGGCGAAAGTGGAGGAAAAAAATATGGTGCTGTTTCCCTGGAAGATATCTTATGGAGAAATCAGTTTACAACCTGCTCTGTAGTATTACGAAAAGAAGCATTGGACATCCCTCCCTTTAAAAATTTTTCACGTTACTTTACCCCAGACTGGACAGTTTGGTGCAGTGTTTTGCAGTACGGAAAAGGCTATAATTTTAAGGAGATTACAGCACAATATAATATACACTCTGCAGGTGCTACTTCCGGTCGCAACCGGGTTAATGCTTTGCGTAACAAATTGGAAGATAGAATGTTGATGATGGAAAATTTTCCAGCTCATAAGCAAAGGATTAAAAAATACGGCTTAAAAATAATTTTTCACTACATGTGGAAATCTTTGTTGCTTAAAAAGAGCTATAGCCAGGCCCTTTCAAAAAACAGAAAATTGGTGCTTAATTATCTAAATTGTTGAATTATCCTATAAAAGCAAAAATTTCTACTTGTTAAATTTGATTTAAAATGAACGGGTTATAGTTCTTAGGCTTTTAAAGTCTTTAATTTTGGCCCTTAAAATAGATATAATTATATGTTGGAACTATCAGGTAAGTCCATCCTTATAACCGGTGGTACCGGTTCTTTGGGAAAGGCTTTAACAGCGCATATGTTAAAGAACTCGCCCAATATCAAAAAATTGGTAATCTTTTCAAGAGATGAGCAAAAACAATTTGAAATGGCTCAGGAGTATCCTGTTTCAAAACACCCTCAAATTCGTTTTTTTATTGGAGATGTTAGAGATTTCGATAGGGTGAAGAGAGCTCTGAAAGGTATAGATTATGTTATTCATGCCGCCGCAATGAAACATGTTCCTATAGCAGAATACAATCCCATGGAATGTGTAAAAACCAACATTTTGGGTGCTGAGAATATCATTAATGCTTGCCTGGAGACGGAAGTAAGCCGGGTAGTTGCTTTGTCTACAGATAAGGCTGCTGCTCCAATCAATCTTTACGGCGCCACAAAGCTGGCATCAGATAAACTTTTTGTTGCAGCAAATAATATTACAGGCTGGAACCCTATAAAATTCTCTGTTGTGCGATACGGTAATGTAATGGGATCCAATGGTTCAGTAATTCCATTCTTCTTAAAAAGAAGGAAAGAGGGAGTACTGCCTATTACAGATCCTACGATGACAAGATTTAATATATCGCTTCAGGGAGGGGTGGATATGGTAATGCATGCCCTTGAAAATGCATGGGGAGGAGAAATATTTGTCCCTAAAATCCCTTCATATAAAATAACTGATATTGCTGAAGCTATTGGACCAAATTGTGAAAAACCAGTTGTTGGTATTCGTCCGGGAGAAAAAATACATGAGGAAATGATAACATCATCAGATTCCCATTATACTTATGATTTGGGGCGGTATTATGCCATATTACCTACCACTCATAAATGGAATAAAGAAGAGTATCTTGAAAAATTTAATGCTAAAAAAGTTAAACCAGGATTTCAGTATAATTCAGGTGAAAATGAAGAATGGGAAACAGTCGAAAATCTCAGAACTTTAATTAAAGAGCATGTAGATCCAACGTTTGAAGTAAAATAAGTATAACATGGATAAGCCAATACCCTACGGTAGACAAAATATTACAGAAGAAGACATTTCTGCAGTTATAGAAACCCTGAAATCTGATTACTTGACGCAGGGTCCTAAAATTGCCGAATTTGAGAATAATTTTGCCAATTATGTAGGAAGCGAGTATGCAGTAGCAGTGGCAAATGGTACCGCTGCCCTGCATTTATGCGCCCTTTCATTAGGGATTGAAAGGGGGGATAAAGTTATTACAACCCCTATCACCTTTGCGGCTTCTGCCAATTGCGTGAGGTATGCAGGCGGGGAAGTTGTTTTTGCTGATATTGATCCGGAAACTTATCTCATTGATATTGAAAGCGTAAGAAGATTGCTTGAAGATGCTCCAGAAGGCACGTATAAAGGAATAATTCCTGTAGATTTTGCGGGTAGGCCTGTAGATATAGAAGCTTTAAATAAACTTGCCAGGGAATATAATCTTTGGATTATTGAAGATGCCTGTCATGCGCCTGGCGGTTTTCTTCTTGATAAGAATAATGATAAGCAAATATGTGGAAATGGGAAATATGCAGATCTGGCTATTTTCTCATTTCACCCCGTAAAGCATATTGCCAGCGGGGAAGGAGGGATGATTACCACAAACAATAAGGATTTATATCAAAAATTACTTCAGCTTAGAACACATGGGATTGTAAAAGACGATTCGCGTTACGAAAATTCTATTGAATTTGCCGGAGGCAAAGATAATTACCCATTATGGTATATGGAAATGCAGGAACTGGGATTTAATTATCGCATAACAGATTTTCAGGCCGCCTTGGGAAACAGTCAACTACAAAGAGCTGATGAAGGACTAAAGGAAAGAAGAAAAATTGCAGGCCGCTATTATAAATTCTTTAAAGATAAATCATATATAAAAGGCCAATCAGGAATAATAGAGGGGCATGCTTACCATCTTTATATTTTGGAGGTGCCAAGTAGATTAGAACTCTATGATTTTTTAAGAGAACATAAAATTTATGCACAAATTCACTACATCCCCTGCCATTTAATGCCATATTACAGACAATTTGGATGGAAAGAAGGTGACTTGCCATATGCTGAAAATTATTACAAGCATTGCATTAGTTTACCTATGTACCCAACATTACAGGAAGAGGAGCAGGAATATGTAATGGAAAAGATAAATTCGTTCTATGCAGCAAAATAGAAGAATTGGTTTAGGCACTGTGCAATTTGGGATGGATTATGGCATATCTAATGGAGAAGGCCAAACTTCAGAAGAAGAAGTATTTTCCATCTTAGGCTGTGCCAGAAAAAACAATATTGGTCTCTTAGATTCTGCTTCGGCATATGGAAATGCAGAGGAAATATTGGGAAAATGTGGAGTTGATAGCTTTGAAATCGTTTCTAAATTTCTGCCTTCAGAAAATGGACAAACAATAACCCGTCAATTAAAATCAAGCCTTAGTAACTTAAACCAACATTTTATTTATGGATATATGGCACATCGCCCCCTTTCCCTAATTGACCAGCCGGAATATTGGGATGAATTGCTTGAATTGAAGAATACTGGTAAGGTAAAAAAAATTGGTTATTCTCTTAATACACCTGAAGAACTGGAAAAACTCTTAGCAGAGGGCATGATCCCAGATTTGGTCCAGGTTCCCTATAATTATTTTGACAGGAGATTTGAAAATGCTATAGAAGTTTTAAAAAAACAGGATTGTGAGGTGCATACCAGATCTGTATTTTTACAAGGGCTCTTTTTTATGAAACCAGGTAAGTTATCTCCTTTTTTTGATGAAATTAAATCTATTTTAGAAAGCCTTCAACATAGAGGATCCACCTTAGGTGGAGATCTTCTAAATTTCGTTCTTTCTAATAAGATGATTGATAAGGTAATTATTGGTGTAGAGAATAAGATACAACTGCAAAACAATCTTATAATGTTGCAGAAAGCCAGACAATTGCCTGAAATACACAATAAAATATCCGATAATATTTTAATTCCATCTTTATGGCCGCAAAAATAAGGTTAGGTATAATAGGAATGAGCCAGGGCAATGGCCATCCTTATTCCTGGAGTGCTATTTTTAATGGTTACAATGAAAAGGCTATGCAAAACTGTCCTTTTCCGGTAATCCCTGAATATCTTTCGGCACATAATTTCCCGGAAGATGGATTGTCACACCTGGGGAAAGTTACCCATATCTGGACGCAGGATATAGGTTTATCCCACGAGGTCGCCGAAGCATCAAATATTGAGCATGTGGTAA
The DNA here is from genome assembly GCF_031846505.1 of Autumnicola edwardsiae. Lineage (NCBI taxonomy): Bacteria > Pseudomonadati > Bacteroidota > Flavobacteriia > Flavobacteriales > Flavobacteriaceae > Autumnicola > Autumnicola edwardsiae. The sequence continues at coordinate 24,473 of NZ_JAVRHP010000020.1, read as the reverse complement.
CATCCTTAGAAGATATGATTGGGCATGTAGATGCAATTTTACTCGCAAGAGATGATGCAGCCTCGCATTATGGAATGGCTTTACCTTTTTTAAAGGCTGGTTTACCAATTTATATTGATAAGCCAATTGCCGTTACTTTGAATGAAGCAGATAAATTATTGGATGCGCAGCAGTACGAAGATCAAATATTTACGTGTTCATCCTTAAGATTTGCTTCAGAATTAATGCTGGATAGGGAACAAATAGATAGCTTAGGAGATATTTTACATGTAGAAGGTTCTGTGCCAAAATATTGGGATACTTATGCTGTGCATCTTTTAGAACCCATTATTACGCAAATTCCTAACCGGGGAGAATTATTAAACGTGTTCCCATTTGATAAAAATGGGATACGGCATGTATTTGTAGAATGGGAAAATACTTCTGCCTATATCAAAGTCACGGGAAATGCCCCTTCACCACTTCAAATTCATTATTTTGGAACTAAGGCATCTGTTCAAAATGTATTTAAGGATTCCTTTTCATGTTTTCGGGGATCTTTGAAAAAATTTGTGGAAGTTGTTCATGAAAAGTCTAATAATATACCAAGACAAGAAACTCTTGAAATAGTAAGAATTTTAGAAGAAGGCCGCCTATGAAAACAGTTTTAATTACAGGAGGGAGCGGTAAGGTTGGTCTCCAGCTTTTAAAACACTTTTTGAAGAAAGGGTTTTTAGTAGTGACCACTACCAGGAACAGAAATAAATTTTTAAAGAACAAAATTGAAGATTTGCCTTCTGAATATTTGGAGAACCTCAATATAATTGAAGTAGATTTTTCCTTAGAAAATGCTATTGAGACCATTATGGCATTTATTGATAAACAGAAGATAGAGATTGATAGCGTTGTGCATAATGCCCGATCCCTGGATTATTTAAAAATTGAGCAGGATCATTCTGTTAGTAAGAAGAATTTTCTTGGAGAGTTTGATATGGATGTGGTTTTTCCTTACCATTTATCTCTCAGGTTAGAGAAAGATGGTTCACTGAAGAATATTATATTTATTTCTTCCATGTATGGAGTTGTTGCTCCCACACCTAATCTTTATGAAAAATTTCATGAGTCCTCTCCTATTCATTATGGAGTGTGTAAGGCGGCCCAAATTCACCTTACAAAGGAATTAGCAGTACGTCTGGCTCCTGAAACCCGGGTGAATTGTGTGAGTTTTGGAGGTATTAAAGGGCGAACCAATGAAGGCTTCTTAAAAAGATATGAGAAGTTGACTCCACAAAAGAGGATGCTTGAGGAGGAAGACGTAATCGGTCCTGTTGATTTTCTTTTATCAAAAAATTCTGAAAGTATGACGGGACAAAATTTAATTATAGACGGAGGGTGGTCAATATGGTAAAAAAGAAGATCATAGTAGTTATTCCTGCCCGTGGGGGATCTAAACGAATTCCCAGGAAGAACATTGTTTCTTTATGTGGAAAACCCATGATTGCGTGGACGATACAGGCAGCTTTAGAATCAAAGTATATTTCTAAAGTTGTGGTAAGTACTGATGATGAAGAAATAGCCGAAGTCTCCCGTGAATATGGAGCAGAAGTCCCATTTTTAAGAGATCAGAATGCAGACGATCATTCTCCAATTAGCCTTGCAACCATCAGAACACTGGAGCAGCTGGAGGAAGTTAATATTATTGATCAGCAAATTGTGGTTCAGTTAATGGCAAATTGTCCATTGAGAAGTTCAGAAGATATAGATAAGGCCGTTGAAAATTTTATTTCCAAAAGATTACATTTCCAGATTAGTTCATTTAAATATGGCTGGATGAATCCGTGGTGGGCTCACAAAATTGATGAGGAAGGCAAAGCCATACCTGTTTTTGAAGAAAAAGAAAGGATGAAAAGGTCTCAGGATCAGCCTGATCTTTATTGTCCAACAGGAGCTATCTGGATTGCCGATATTCAGGAATTGAAAAAAGCAGGTACTTTTTATGGTCCTGATTACAGGTTTTTCCCACTTCACTGGGTACAGGCTATAGATATAGATGAATATGAAGATTTAGAAATGGCAAAATATTTCTTGAAGTAATGGGGAAATCCCGCATTTTTATAAGAGCTGATGGTGGGTTGGAAATAGGCTTAGGCCATCTGGTGAGATGTCTGGCCTTAGCTCAAATGCTAAAAGAGCAATATAAGTTCGAGTTTGTTTGTAAATCTATTCCTGAAAAGTTTCAGGAGGAAATCACCTCGCAAGGTTTTTCTGTAAGTATAATTTCCAGTGAGGAATATTTTTTCGAGAAGCTGGTTTCGGGGATAATAGTAATACTCGATCATTATGGGATGGATTCCGGCTACCAACAACGGATTAAGAGCAAGGAGTGTAAATTAGTTGTTATTGATGATTTACATGACAAAGAATTTTTTGCTGATATTATTATTAATCATTCTCCGGGAATAAAATCTCAGAATTATAAAGCCCAGTCTTATACTAAATTTGCCCTGGGGATAAATTATGCTCTTTTAAGGCCCCAGTTTCTACGTGCAGCCAGGGATGTTGTAAAAAGAAACGCTAATAAAACAGTGTTAATTTGTTTTGGAGGTAGTGATTTTTATAACCTAACTGAAAAATGCCTGACTGCTGTAATTCATTATAGTCAGTATAAGAAAGTAAATGTTGTCCTTGGTGCAGCATATGATAATGTGGGGAAAATTCAGGAGATAGCAGGAAATACTACGAATGTGAAGATATATCATGCAGTGGATGCTGAAGTTATGTTAGCTCTTATGCAGGATTCAGATGTTGCCATTGTGCCTTCAAGCGGAATTGTTTTTGAAGTAATTGCAGCCGGATGTTTGCCATTTATTACTTACTATGCTGAAAATCAAAAATTGTTGTTTGCACATTTAGTAGAAAAGAAAGGCTTTAAATTTTTTAATGGAATAGGATTTAATGAAGAAAGTTTTTTAAAGAATCTACAGCAATTGGAATATAGACAGGATGAGTCTTACAGCCGAATGAGAAAAGAAATAGGATCTTCTAAAGAGAACCATTTAAAGAATTTTGAATATCTGGAGGAAAAATAATTCTTTTTGATTTCAATATGTTCACCAGAATATTTATATTATAAAATTTAAATCAAATATAACCATGGGGTATACCATAAATGCAGAGGAAGTACATATAGGTAAATATGTTACCATAGAAGATGGAGTCTTTATAGGGGACAAATTTGGGAAAAAAGCAAAAAAAGTAGTAATAGGGGATGGAGTTACCATAGGGAAAAATAGTCGCTTTTATTACCCAAGTTTGGAAATTGGTGACTACACCAATATTAATAACCATGCCTTTGGAAGTGGAGATAATTCCTGTAAAATAGGAAGTTGCTGCTGGTTTGGCCAAAACTGCATTCTGGATGCTGAAGGTGGTTTAGAGATTGGAAATGGGGTTGGAGTAGGAGCCTATTCCCAGTTGTGGAGTCACATCAAATTTGGTGACACCTTGCAGGGGTGCAGATGGGATCAAAAGAAAAAGCTAACAGTGGAGGACGATGTCTGGTTTGTGGGACATTGTATAGTTTCCCCAATTATTGCAAGAAAAAAGAGTATGGCTATGGTAGGTGCCGTTATTACTAAAGATATGGAAGAAAATCATGTTTATGCCGGTACTCCTGCTAAAGACATGACCAACATCTTTGGAAATCAGTTTGAAGAAAGGTCTGTAGATGATAAGTTTAATACTATGCAGGATGAACTTAATAAATTTAAGGAAGCTCATCCTGAATTTGACAATATAAATAAACACATCAAAATAATTAAGGAAGAAAAGGAGTTGCAAGAGAAAGAAGGGGTTTCTTTTTTCAATGTAGCTGACAGGACATATAGTAAAACATTGTCAGAAGTAGAAAATAGTTTTATGAATTTCTTACTTGTCCAAATTAAATTTTATCCTAGATTACCACATTAAGCTTTCAAATTTTGTTTATAATCAATCCTAACGATAATTATTGTTCGATGAAATTGCAACTAAGAAGGTTGGAGGATAAAGATTGTCTGCTGTTGTTTGAGTGGATCAATGATCCGGAGGTGCGAAGAAATGCCTTTAATTCAAAAGAAATAAATCTGGAGGAGCATAAGGAATGGTTTTATAATATAAGGAAGAGCGATTATTCAAAAATATATGTACTTGAACAGGAAAATGAACCCATAGGGCAGATTAGGTTTGACAGGGAAAAGGATTATTGGAAAATATCATATTCTATTGACCGCAGATACCGCGGACAGGGATTAGGGACTAGAATACTGGAATTAGGAATTAGTAAAATTAAGGGGAAATTTAGGGCGTGGGTGAAGAATGGAAATCCAAAATCAAAGAAGGTCTTTGAAAAATTAGGTTTTGTTCAGGTAGATCGATCAGAAGAAAGTGTAGAATATGAAATAATAACATGAAAAATTATATAATTCTTTCAGAGAAGCCATGGCATAAAGAGATGTTTCAAAATCTTCAAGAAACATTTCCGGATTATAAATGGAATTTGATAACCAGTAAAGTAGATTTCCAACAGGATCATTTAATAGAGTTAAAGCCGGATAAAATTTTTATACCACATTGGTCGTATATTATTCCGAAGGCTATTTACGAAAATTATGAATGTGTTGTTTTTCATATGACTGATCTTCCGTATGGAAGGGGAGGAAGTCCTCTTCAGAATTTAATTTTGAGGGCAAAAGAGAAAACTAAAATTTCTGCCTTAAAAGTTCAAAAGGGTTTGGATACCGGGCCTGTTTATTTAAAGAAAGATATGATGCTATATGGTACAGCGCAGGAAATTTTTATTCGCACCACCGCTATAGTGGAAGAGATGATTAAAGAAATTATTCATGATACTTTAGAGCCGCAGCCTCAATCGGGTAAGATAACAGAGTTTAAAAGAAGAAGACCGGAAGATGGAGATATCTCCAAAATATCTGATATTGATAAAATATATGATTTTATAAGAATGTTGGATTGTGAAGGATACCCTGCAGCATTTTTTGAGAATGAACATTTTAGATTTGAATTTTCAAGAGCTTCACTAAAATCCGAAAATAAAATACTTGCAGATGTTAGAATCATTAAGAAATAAAAGAATTTTAGTGGTAGTGGCTCATCCAGATGATGAATTGCTGGGGCTTGGGGCTACTATGTACAAATTAATAAAAGATTACTCCTGTAAAATACGGGTGGTGATTTTAGGAGAAGGAATTACTTCCAGGTCTGAAATAAGGGACCAGTTAAAATGGAAGAGGGAATTAGAGATTCACCGGAAAAATATTGCAAGTGCGCAACGTGCTATTGGATATGAATCTGTTGGGATTTATGATTTTCCTGATAATAGATTTGATACTGTGGCATTGCTTGACATTATAAAAGTAGTGGAAAAAGAAAAGCAAAAGTTTGATCCAGAAGTTGTCTTTACCCATCATGGGGGAGATGTGAATGTAGATCACCAAAGAACATTTGAGGCAGTTATTACCTCATGCCGTCCTTTGGCATCAGAAAGGGTTAAAACTATTATTACTTTTGAAACACCCTCAGGGACGGAATGGAGGGCGGCTACAGATCCTCGGCATTTTATTCCAAACTTTTTTGTAGAGGTAAGTAATGAAGGGCTTGAAGCAAAAATTAAGGGAATGGAAAGTTATGAATTTGAAAAACGTAAATTTCCTCATCCAAGATCCCCGGAAGCTTTAAGAATACAGTCACAGCGGTGGGGAATAGTGGTAGGAGCAACATACGCAGAAGCCTTTTCAGTTGTACGAATTTTAAATTAAAAATATGAAAATAGGGAATTTTAAAATTAACGATAAGAGTGAGGTTTTTATAATAGCAGAACTATCTGCCAATCATAACGGAAGCCTTGAAACTGCTTTAGAAACCATAAAAGCGGCTAAAAGAGCAGGAGCTAACGCCGTTAAATTACAGACTTACACTGCCGATACCATGACCCTGGACGTACATAAAGATGATTTTATGCTCAAGCAGGGCACCATTTGGGATGGAAAGTATTTACATGATCTTTATAAAGAAGCTTATACACCCTGGGAATGGCATAAAGAACTCTTTAGGGTAGCCGAAGAGGAGGGCTTGGTTTGCTTCTCTTCCCCTTTTGATTTTTCGGCAGTAGATTTTTTGGAAGAACTTGATGCACCGGCTTATAAGATTGCCTCCTTTGAAATAACAGATATTCCGTTAATTGAAAAGGCAGCAGCAAAAGGAAAACCTGTAATTATTTCAACAGGAATAGCAGGAAAAGAAGATATAGAATTAGCGCTTGAAACATGCCGGAGAGTGGGAAATAACGATGTGGCACTGTTAAAATGTACTTCCTCTTATCCTGCTCCTATTGATGAAGCCAATATGAAAATGGTTAGAGATTTGGCAGAAAGGTATAATGTGATTAGTGGCCTTTCTGATCATACTATAGGCAATACTGTTCCTATTGTGGCAACGTGTTTTGGAGCGAAAATAATCGAAAAACACTTTATCCTGGATCGCTCTATAGGAGGCCCCGATGCTTCTTTTTCTATGAATGAGCAGGAGTTTAAAGATATGGTTACAGCGGTGAGACAGGCAGAAAAAGCCATAGGAGAAGTGGATTATAATTTAACTGAAAAGCAAAAAAGTGGTCGTGAATTTTCCCGCTCACTGTATATCGCCGAGGATGTAAGTGCCGGTGAAGTTTTAACTGATAAAAATTTAAGGTCTGTACGGCCCGGTTATGGCCTCCATCCAAAATATTACATCGAAATATTAGGAAAAACTACAACTGAGGATTTAAAAAAAGGTACAAGATTAAAATTGGAACATGTAAATAAATGATGAAAGAAATTCAAATGAATTCTTAATTAGATAAATATGACAATTGTTTTTTTTTGTCCCAATATTCTACGGGATGCGCATAAGAGTATTTTCCAATTAGAACGCTTAAAGAAAGAAGGATATAAATTTATTCTCTTAGATGCTACGAAATATTATGGTAATGAATCTACGGCAACAGAGAAAATCATATTGGAAAATAAGGTTGAATGTAATTCAAAGAATGATTTTGTAGCATTTAAAAATCAATTACCAAAAGAAACAGTCCTTTACGTGACCTTTGATTTTTATATGCGATCTGCTGCACCAATTTTACAAATTTTAATTAGGAGGAATGATAAATTATTGTCATATCATACAAAAAGGTTTTCCGCAGTACATCTTTCCCAAAATAAATTTCGGATTTTGATTGATAAAATTATTAAAAAAACAGATAAATTTCTTCCTCTCCATCTTCTTAAGAATTTTTATAAATTAAAAAATAAAGTTTTTATTCCTGATTATTATTTATGTAGTACCAATTTTGTTGTTCCTTCGAAAGTATATTTTACCATAAAAAGAGAAAATAGGATAATTGTTCATGCAGATGATATTAATCAAACTTTATCTGAAAATAAAAGTTCAATTTTTAAAAATGAAAATAAGAAAATCGGTGTTTTTCTAGATCAGGCAATTCCCTATCAAGATCGTCTTCATCCTTTATTGATTCCAGAACCGATTTCTGATGAGTATAAAATTAGTTACTATAAATCGGTTGAGAAGATTTTAGCAATATTAAAAAATAAGTTTGCTTTAGATGAAGTAGTAATAGCTTTACATCCAGATGCAATTAAATTAAAAGAGGAATTATCAAATAAGTTTAAAGGGTTTAGGACCTTTTATGGGGAAACGCATGAACTGATAAAAAATTCAGCCATGGTATTTGGTCACAGTAGTACAGCTATTGGATATGCCATATACTATAAAAAGGCTGTTATTCTTTTAAAAGATGATTATCTTTTTGAAAATTTTCCTTTAATCCAGAAATTCCTCATGTTTTTTCACGAGAATCTTGATATGAAAATTCTTGATGTAGAGTCACCAAAAGAACTTCAACTATCCGAAGTTCAAATTAACGAAAAGAAATACAATGAGTATATTAAGAAATATTTAAAAGATAATAGAATTAATGAACATTCTTATTACTATTCATTTAAACGTATAGAAAAGGATCTAAAAAAACGATAAGATATCAATCCCGGAATAGATGCTATTTTTTAATGGGTTATCTGATGTTAAATTTTAGGGACGCCTACGTAAATATTAATTTAAGAAGATTTTTAAACAAATTGAAAATTAATAATTTCTTTTTATGACTGTCATATTTTTTTGTCCTAATATTTTGCGAAACGCTCATAGACGAATTTTTCAGCTGGACAGATTAAAGGAAGAGGCATACGATTTTATTTTTTTAGATGCCACAGCGCACTATAACAATAAGCCAACAGCAACAGATAAGCTTATCCTTGAAAATACAAAAAAATGTAATTCTCTGGAAGATTTTAAAGCTTTTAGAGAGCGACTTCCTGCTGCACCTGTGCTTTATGTAAGTTTTGATCAATATTTGCAGTTTGCAGCCCCGGTTTTGAATATTTTGGTTAGAAAAAAGGATAAAGTATTGTCTTACCACACCAAGAGATTTTCTTCTGTTCATATTCCTTCCAATCCAGTAAGAAAATTTACAGATAAGATAGTCAGAAAAGCAGATAAGATCTTACCTCTTCATCTATTCAAACAATACTATAGACGCAGGTATGGATTCTTTATTCCTGATTACTTTTTATGCAGTACAAGCAATCTTATTCCAAGTAAAATCTTTTTTAGCGTTAAAAGGAAGAATCGAATTGTGGTGCATTCCGATGATATTAATCATACTTTAGAAAATAAACCTTCACTCTTTGATACTAATAAAAGAGTGGGAGTATTTCTTGACCAGATGATGCCTTACCAGACAATATTACATTCTGGAATAAAACAGGAAACTCCTCCTGAAGGATATAAGGATTATTATTACGAGAGGCTAATAGCAACATTGCAACATCTACAAGAAAAATTGGAATTGGATGAAATTATAATTGCTCTTCATCCTGATGCAGTAAAATTTAAAGATGAAATTGACCAAAGTTTTAAAAATTACAGAACTTTTATAGGAGTGACTCATGAATTAATCCGGGATTCAAAAATTGTCTTTGCTCATAGCAGTACTGCTCTTGGCTGGGCTATCTACTATAAGAAACCTGTGGTTTTGATGAAGGAAAACTACATCATGCGGCAGCTTATGGGGAAATACATGCACTTTTTTGAAGAAAAACTGGGTTTTCAATCTTATCCAATGGAAGCTAAAAAGAGTGCTCCCATCCCGGTTCTTTCATTTGATCATCAAAAATATAATGATTACACTACCAAATTTTTGAAGGACAATCACATTAAAGAAAATTCCTATTATTACGCTTTCAATTATATTAAAAGCGATATTTCAGGTTAACTATTATTTACAGAACTGAGAGAGGATACATTTTACTTATATAAGTATTCTTTAGGATTTGTTCTTTAAATCATTTTCGATTATTCGTGTCATCATACAAATAATTGTAACTCTAAAAGCAAGAGTAAAAATATCTAAATTTTTAGGTTTGTTGACAATCTTCGAAATTTTCTTTTTTGTATAATTAGGTAGAAGACGACGAACAAAATGTATTATATAAGCCTTCAAAAATAGAAATGGAGACTTTTTCTGATTTTCAGAGGCTTTTAAATCATGAAGTATTTCTTCTAAAAAAGATTTTGGAAAAATGTTTTTAGCATTTGCTACTTTAAATTCTTCTTTTACCAAAGTAGTAAAATCTTTTCTTTTCAAAAATTGTTTTTTTGAACTGGTGCCGCTTCTGTGAGCATATTCTTTTTCTGGATCAATAGATTCCACGATTTCTTTGAAAATCGTTTTATTATTACGTAGATTATCGGGTATCATCTGTGTAAGATCTATTAAGCGATTGGTCAAAAGAGGATTGAATTCTTCTACATAAGGAAATTTTAAATCAGCCAGTGCAGCTTGTACAATAGGAATGCGATATTGCAGCAACAGTCGGTCTCGATAAACTGAGAGATTTTCATTATTTTGGAGTTTAATATGTTCTGGGAGGTTGTGTTTAAGTTTTTGTAGATATGTATATTTTTTAAGATTCGTAAATTCAGAAAGAAGTGAAAGTCCCATGAAGTTTCGAATTTCGTATTCTGAAGAAGCGGAAATATTACTGAAAAGTATATTGCCTCGGATTAGACCTTCAATTTTATCCTCAAAAATATTCTTCCACATTTCGAAACCGTCCAAATATCCCGTAAGGTGATCTATGCGGCCTTCACCATTTTTTAGGAATCTCTCAATAACCGTCTTAGCTTTTTCATTTGAGTGATTTAAATTATAGTAATGATGTTGTGTCTCATAGTAGTTGGCTGTTTTCTTTGCAATATGTGCATCGCTGCCTCTTAGTTTTTCTTCATTTATGCCTCCCCAGGTAACTGTCTTTAAATTGATAGTTGAAGTTTTATTTCTACTTAAAAATGCAAGAATGCCCCGGCAATCGTGCCCTCCTGAAAGTGATAAGGCCCATTTATTGAAATCTAAATAGTATTCTGAAAAGGTTTCATCAAGGCTTTGTCTTAACAGTTTCTTGTATTCTGATTCGGAAAAATCCCGTTGTTCTTTTTTAGTAATTTTTCTTTCTTTGATTTTAAATTTCCATGTTTCTTTGTTGAAAAAAATAGAACTGTAGGGGGGTAAAAGGGAAATTCTTTTATCCCAGGAATAAAAACTTGAATTGCCTGTAGCTATTATCCAGGGTATGATTTTTTCTTCCAATTGAAAGTCCCCCAGATAGTTTATTATTGCTCTTTGAGAAGTTGCAAGAATGATTTGCTCGTCGTCTTTATAGTACCAGATGCTTCTCGTTCCCAGCCGGTCTGATACTGCCTCTAATATTTCCTCATGTTGTCGGAAAATCGCATAATTGCCATCTGGGAAATCAACATCTACCTTTTCCCAACTCTCATTATTATTTAAAAGACTGCCGAGAAGGATATTTTTTTGGTTTATTTTTATGGTGCCAGTAGGATTAGCAATGCCACAGGTCACACTTTCAGAAGAGAAAGTATAGGAGGGGTTAGGGGTAATATTATCTGTATTAATAATATTATCACATATTTTTTTTAACCTTTTTTCTGAAGGTTGTGCTTTTCCTCTATTGCGAAAACATACATAGATTATCTTGGACATACACGAGAAATTATGAAAAAAGAATAAGCTGGTTTATAACCGTAAAATTATCAATTTTTTTCTTGCATATATCTATGAATTCTACAAATGATAAAAATTCTGAAAGCTAAATGATTATTATCCAAGGATAAATATTTGTTGTGGGTTAAAGCTCTTTTTAAGCCAATAGGCAAGATTGCTTTTAATCTAGAGATTTTATTAGATTTAGAGATGTTCTGGTTTGAATCATTTTCTGTATTTAAATTTGAATTAATTTCAGAGAGAAAAGAACTGGGAAAAATTTTAGTAGCATATTCTGACTCTAGTTCTAAGCGAAGTATTGCCACTATTCTTTCATCTCTTAGTAAGTGAAGTAAAGAAGCGTTAGAACTTTTACTTGCATAAGGTACCTTAATGTCATACTTTTTCATTATGGCCCTGAACAGCTTTTTATTTGTTCGTAAATTATCAGGAATTTGACGGACAATTTTTACTATTTTCTTTGATAGAAATGGATTTATTTGTTCCACATAAGAATACTTTAAATCAGCAAGAGCAGAGATAGTTGTTGGAATGCGATATCCTTGGTAAATTCTATCTCTCCATAAAGACAAAGATTCTTTATCTCTCCTAACTAGATCATCGGGTATTTTTTGTTCAAGTGCTTGGATATAAGGATATTTTTTTAAATTTTTGTAATCTTGGCACAAAGTCAAACCGACTACTTTTTTGACCATTAATGGAGAATTTACCTTACTATATCCAAAAACTTCATCTCCGCGAATTATTCCTGTTATTCCATTCTCCCACATATTCTTCCAAAGAAGAAAACCATCTAAATAACCAGCGAGGTGATCTATTTCTCCCTCTCCATTTATTAAGAACCTTTCAATAATCATTTCCATTGATTCCTTAGTTTTTTGGGTATCATAGAAAGTATGTTTAGTTCCCATTATATTAGACAATTTTTTTGAAATTGCTGAGTCGCTGGATGGATCAAGAAGAGAATTTTTAGTTCCCCAGGTAATTGTCCGTATGCTCTTATTTTTCGTAGTATTACTAAGCAACAATAATATTCCTCTACTATCATGACCTCCTGATAAAGTGACTGCCCAATTTTTAAGTGAAGTGATAGCATTTAGATTCTTAAATGTATCTAGAAGAGCCGTTTCTAAAAGGTTTTTATAATTTTTTTTGGGTAGAGGTGAGGGATGAAATTGTATTGACTCGGCTAATTCCTGTAATTGCCATCTTTTTCTATCAATTATTACTTTACCATTCGGAGATATTTTTTTTATTCTTTGATCCCACCCATACCTCCCCAATGTACCTGTCGAGATCATCCAGGGTATCACCCTAGGATCAAAATGGAAGTCTCCTAAAAAACTAACTATAGCTTTTTGTGATGAAGACAGCACAATCATATGATCATCAAAATAATACCATACATTCCGACTTCCCAGAAAATCAGTAAGTACTTCAAGTTTCATAGAATTAGCACGAAACATCACGTAATTTCCATCAGGTTGGTGACTAGTGGTTTTCTCCCAGTCTGGGATGTTCTCGAAAAAGTTCCCAAGTACAATAGAACTTCCTTTGCTTATAATATCTGGATGAGGATTGACAATTGAGTAGATTATATTTTCCTCGGCAAAAATTTTAATGGGTTTTACTTCAATATCATTAGGGACAATGCTGTCGCTTATTTTCTTTACTTTTTTGATGGTACTCTTATCTATTGTTTTATTCCTGTAGCAGATGTATAATATTTTAGACATAAATTGATATATATTAAATAGGTTTAGGGCCCTTTACATGTTTCCAAGGTCAAACGAGAATGCAAGTTTAACAAATATTATAATTTTTCCACCTTTGCAATGGCTATTTTTGGAATTTCTAAGATAGGAATTAATCGCGCTATATTTTTCTTATAAAATCATTCTTACTTTATGAAACAAAGGCCTTTCTTGTATTCTCTTCTAAGTCAAACAGGATCTTTTTTGTTTTCAGCTAACACAAATTTGCGGGTTCTCGCTTACCACACCGTTCCAAGTTCAGAGAAATTTGACGGCCAGATTCAATATCTTATAAAAAATTATAATGTTATAAGTATTAAAGACTTGTATCAACATATTTTTATTGGGAAATCATTGCCATCCCGTGCAGTACTAATTACTTTTGACGACGGTGATATTTCTGTGTTAGAAAATGGACTCTCGGTTTTAGAAAAATATGATCTTCCGTCTGTACTATTTGTAATAACAGATTTGATTGATTCTTCAAATACATTTTGGTGTAGGTGGGTTGAGAAAATCTATGAGAAAAAAGGAAGAAGTTATAAGGAAGCTAGGGAAAAAGTGAATTCTCTGAAGAATATTCCAAACAAAGAAAGAATGGAATATTTAAATAATTTGGAAAAAGCAGAAAGCAGACAATTAAAAAGTGCTGAATTGCAGATCTTACAATCTAAAAAGATGGTCATAGGTAACCATACTCATACACATCCTATGATTAATAATTGCACAAAACAGGAAATTGAACAGGAGCTGGAAGCGACCAAATCACTTTTTAAAAAATGGGATTTAGAAGGTTATCCTTTTTTTGCTTATCCCAATGGTAATTGGGATGCTAAAAGTGAAAAAATATTAAAAGAAAAAGGTGTGGAAATGGCTTTTCTATTTGATCATCAAATTAATAAAAATAAAATTAACCCTTTGCGCATCTCGAGAATAAGAGTGGATGCAGATACCGAGCTTAATGAGTTTAAAGTAAAAGTTTCAGGATTACATTCAAAAATAATGTCTTTAAGATAGCCATCACAAAATTATAATTAATGTTAGAATTTAGGGAAATAGACTATGCTAGGGATATTCCGGAAATTGCAGATCTTTTGCTTACAAGCCTTAGTGATACCAACAACAAAGAGCATTTTATCTGGAAGCATATAAAAAATCCATTTGGGAAATCTTATGGTTTACTTGCATGCGATGAGGGTAAGATTGTTGGTGTACGTATGTTCATGTTCTGGGAGTTTGCAAGGGATGGGAAAGTGGTTAAAGCTATAAGGCCGGTAGATACAATCACCCATCCGGAGTACAGAGGTAAAGGTATTTTTAAAAAGCTTACGTTAGATGGCCTTGAAAAATGTAGGGATAGATATGATTTGATTTTTAATACCCCAAATAATAATAGCTTTCCCGGTTATTTAAAAATGGGCTGGCAAAAATCTAAAGGCAGGCTTTCTTATAGGTTCGCAGTTGTTTTTCCATTATTAAGCTCTAAAAGTTATTCCTTAGAAACCGTAAAAACTGAAGAGTTGGATGTAAAGGCACTTTTTCCCTCGCCTAAATGGACCACGAATTACACGAAGGAATATTTGAGATGGAGGTATGCGGCAGCGGTCTATAAAAAAGCCTCTTTTAAGTATAAGCAAAGCAGCGGCTACATTATTTACAAAATAAAAAAAGTAAAAGGAGTAAAAATCCTGTTATTGATAGATTACATAGGGCGGCAGGAATCTCTTCAGGAAGTGATAAGAGGATTGGCAGCTAAAAACAATACCTGTCTCATACATTATTTAGATAATAATAAGATGTTAGCTTTGCGTCCGGTAATTTCTTTTAAACGCCAGGAATCTGTAGTGGTTTATAAAGAAGATCAAAAAGAAATTACATCTCACATCCTTTTTTCCAGTGGCGATCTTGAAGGGCGTCTTTGAATTTAAGATACCGTTAGGGGTTTTTCTTCTAAATAAAACTATTTTCGTAATTTTTGAATGTAATCATGAAGGTATTTGTACTAATAAATTCGCTTGGGGCAGGTGGCGCCGAACGTTCCATGGTCGAATTTGCTAAATTTCTTTTCCAGCAAAACAGCATAACAATAAAATTTGTATGCCTGGAAAGACGGAAGATAGGATTGGAGGAAGAAGTAGCATCAGTAGGTATACCAGTAATTTTTTACGCAGGAAAAAATAGTTACTATTCAAAAATAATATTTCTTAATGAACTTATAAATAAAGAGAACCCTGACATTGTTCACTCTGTACTTACACAATCAAATCTTGTTGCAAGGGGTATCAGGATAAAAAACAGGAAAATTAAAATAATTCAGAGCCTTGTAAATACACCCTATTCAGTGGAGCGGAAGAAAGATGCCAAACTCCCATGGTACAAATCCCAAATAGCAAAACAACTAGATATTTGGTCTGCCAGGTTTTCTAAAAATATATTTTACCATTCCATAACGCACGAAGTACTTGAGCATTATAAGCCGCTATTTCATATAAAAGAAAATTATAAGATCATTCATAGAGGGAGATATGAGAATTCTTATTCAGGAAGTGTAAAAAAGGCTGATGAATTCCTAATTGTTAATTCTGGCAGGCAGGAGTTTGCAAAAGGCCAAATAGATATTTTAAAAGCGCTGAAACATTTAAGAGATAGTAAAGGAGTTTCAGATATCAATTTTATGTTACTGGGACGGCCAGGGCATTATACTGAAATACTTGAAGATTTTGTAAAGAAAAACCATCTTGAAAATCAGGTAAATTTTCCCGGATTTGTTGACGATGTAGAAAAGCGACTTGCTACTGCTCATGCTTTTGTTTTTCCTAGCTATTATGAAGGTTTGGGAGGAGCCTTAATAGAAGCTTTTTCAGCAAGGTTGCCTTGCGCCTGTTCAAATATACCAGTTTTAAAGGAAGTTGTGGGAGACGAGAAAGGAGCATTATTTTCAGCGCCCGGGGATTTCGAGGCACTTGCTGAAAATATTCTGAAATTGTATAAGGACAAGAAGCTTAGGGAAGAATTGGGTCAGTATTCTTATCAAAGATTTCAGCAGTCTTTCAGAATGGAGAAAATAAATAAGGAAATGTTGGCCATGTATAAAAGCCTTTTAAAGCATTAGACAATGAAAATCCTTCAATTGGTCACCAAAAGGCAGTACAGGGGAGCAGAGGTTTTTGCTGCTAATTTAAGCGAGGAATTAATAAACCTGGGCCACGAAATTATTTTTGTAGGATTGTATAAAAATAAAGGAAACATTCTGCAGTTAGACCGGGCACAGAATATTGATCTAATAGAAAATACAAAGATATTTTCCCTGTTATTGGTTAAAAAGCTGGTTTCACTTGTTAAAGAAGTAAAACCAGATGTTATTCAATGTAATGGATCGGATACCTTAAAATATATGGTTTCAGCTTCATTTTTTGTTCCTGGCATTCCTATTCTGTATCGAAATATCAGCATGATTAGTGAATGGGTTCCTGATGGTCCAAAAAAAATAATTTATAGGAATTTATTTAAAAGAGTCGCACATGTTTCTTCGGTAGGAGAAGAAGCAGTGGCAGATTTTGTCAAAACCTTCAATTACCCTTCCAGTCAAACCTCTGTTATAAGAAGGGGGATTCCTTTAAAGGAAATTGAGAAGAATAAAGCCCGCGAGCAATTGAAAAGGGAATTGGGTCTGATGGAATCAGATAAAATAGCCATGCATATTGGTAATTTTAGCATTGAGAAAAACCACATTTTTTTATTTGATATTTTTTCAGATTTGAAATTGAAATATCCGGATATTAAACTGGTATGCGTTGGAACAGGAATTTTATTCGAAGAACTTAAAGAAGAAGTTGTAAAAAGAGAACTTGAGAATACCATTTATTTTATGGGTTTCCGGAAAGATATTCCTGAACTTCTGGCCGGGGCAGATCTTTTTGTTCTGTCGAGCAAGGTAGAAGGAGTTCCCGGTGTTATCCTGGAGGCAGCAACCCAATGTATTCCATCTATAGCAACAGATGTTGGGGGTGTAAGAGAAGTTTTAAATAATAATCAAACAGGATTTATTATTAAAGATTTTAATAAAGAAGAATTTAAGAAGAGGATAATTGAACTTACAGAGAATGATGAGCTAAGTAATAGATTGGGTAGAAATGCTTATGGGTTGGTAGTGAAAGATTTTAACCCGGTGAGAAATGCCGGTAAATTTGAAACACTTTACAGAAATTTAATAGGTGGTAACCGCTCATGTTTACGTATTCTGCAGATAATTCAGAAAAAACAATATAGAGGAGCTGAAATCTTTGCAAGTCAGTTATCAAATCACCTTCTTAATAAAGGTCATAAGGTAAAGATTTATAGTATCTATGAAGGAGATGCTATTTTACCATTTAAAAAACAGCTTTACAGTTTGAACAGGGCCGAATCCTATAGATATTATGATTTAGCAGGATGGAAAAAACTGGCTCAAATTGTCAGGCAGTTTAAACCTGATATAATTCAGGCTAACGCGGCAGACACTCTTAAATATGCTATATTTTCAAAGCTTGTTTTTAGATGGGATGTGCCTGTGATTTTCAGGAATGCCAGTGCTTCCAGTTTTTATGTAAAGAATAACTTTTCCAAAAAACTTAATTCTTTTCTCCTAAAAAGAACAGATTATATACTTTCAGTTTCACAGGCTTCAAAAAAAGATATTAACAGCTTTTATCCTTTTACCCGGCAAAAAAGTACGGTTATTCCTATTGGTATAGAACCCAATGAAATTTCATCTGAAGAAGAAAATAATGTTCCTTTTGATAAACAAAAAAAGAACATTCTGCATATAGGCTCTTTTACACAGGAAAAAAATCATGCCGGATTACTTATGGTATTTAAAAAGGTTCATAGTAGAAATCCTGATGCAGTTTTACACCTTATAGGAGATGGCCCTTTAAAGGCAAATATTATTAAATCAATCAAGGAGTATGACCTTGATGGTGTTGTAGTAATTCATGGAGAATCAAATTATCCATATCCGTATATAAAAAAAGCAGATGTTTTAGTACTACCAAGCCTGATTGAGGGCTTGCCGGCTGTACTGCTGGAGGCAATGTTGTATCAAACCTTGTCTGTGGCTTATAATGTGGGCGGGGTAAGTGAAATAATAACCAAAGACACAGGTTATTTGGTAAAAGAAGGTAATATTGATGATTTTGCTGAAGCTATTCTGCAGGCTTTGGAAGAAAATGCTAAAAACAAAAGAATTTTAGAGCACGCTTATAAGTTGGTGGTTGAAGATTATTTAAATGAAAAATTAGTAGACAGGTTTCTGGACTCCTACATTAAACTGCTATAAATTTCCTGATTCAGTACGGGTTTCATAAATTATGAGAATAAAAGTTTTACATATTATCAAATCGTTGGGCAGGGGCGGGGCAGAGGTACTCCTGCCTGAGACTCTTGCATTACACGATCAAAATAAATTTGAATTCCACTATGTCTATTTTCTACCCTGGAAAGACCAAATGGTAGATATAATCAAAAAGCATGGCGGCAAAGTAAGCTGTATTACCGCGAATAATAACCTGCAGTTAATACAAAAGTTAGATGAAGTAGTGCGTTACTGTAATAAAGAAAAAATAGATATTATACATTGCCATTTACCATGGTCTGGCTTCCTGGGACGCAGGGTTTTTTCAAAAACAAAAATTCCCGTTGTATATACTGAACATAACATCCAGGAAAGATATCACTGGGCTACGAAATTGGTGAATAAATATACCTTTAATTTTCAAAGTATGGCTTTGGGGGTATCTAATGATGTTACAGAATCTATTAAAAAAAATATAGTCCCCAAAATTCCGGTTGAAACCGTTCTGAATGGCGTGAATACGAACAATTTTCAACGCGATATTGGTAAAGGTAAATCCTTAAAGCAACGCCTTGGGATTCCGGAAGATAGCTTTGTTCTTGGAAATATTGCTGTATTTAGGGAACAGAAAAAATTGCTGGATTGGATAAGAGCATTTAATGCAATTCATAAAGAATATCCTGATGTTTATGGAATACTTGTTGGAGCAGGACCTAAAGAAAAAGAAATCAAAGATATTGTTGATGAATTAAACCTTACCGAAAAGATCGTTTTTCCGGGATTACAGGAAGACACAATACCATATTTCTCAGTAATGGATGTATTTATGCTAAGTTCTGCATTTGAAGGATTACCTATTGCTTTACTTGAAGCAATGAGCATGAAATGTGCCGTAGTTTCTACTAAAGCAGGGGGAGTTGTAGAAGTTGTAAGACATGATAAAGAGGGGCTTTTATGTGAGCCGGGAGATTGGGAAATGCTGGCTGAAAATGTCAAAAAATTAATTCAGCATCCTGAAAAAAGGGTTAAAATACAGGAACTTGCCAGGGAAAGAGTTTTGCAGAATTTCAGTTTACTTGAAATGGTTAGAAGTCTTGAACAAAAATATTTCAAAATTTATAATGGAAATTAGAAAGGCAGAAGAAAAAGACATTCCTGGCATCATCCAGGTACTTAAAGCTTCCTTGGGAGAAACAGATTTACCTGTTTCTGAAGATGTTTGGAGGTATAAACATGTTGCTAATCCCTTTGGACCTTCTATAGTATTGGTTGCAGAAGAAGCTAATAAAATTGTTGGAGTAAGAGCTTTTATGAGGTGGCAATGGCAATTGCAAGCTACTTCTTATTGTGCACTAAGAGCGGTAGATACAGCAACTCACCCCAATTTTCAAGGTAAGGGTATTTTTAAAAAACTAACATTGAAAGCTTTGGAGGAAGCTGAAAAGAATGGAGACAATTTTGTTTTTAATACTCCCAATGAGCAAAGCAGGCCGGGTTATTTAAAGATGGGATGGGAGCAGGTTGATAATGTGGAGGTAGGTTTGAGGCCAGCGTTTAATTCATTTTGGAAATTAGGGCGGATAGAGCTTGCTTACAATCAGGAAATTATTACTACTGAAGAAAAGATAGAAAATCTTTGTGAACGATGGAACACAAAATTAGCGCACGAAAAAAAATTGTTTACACCCAAAAGCAGAGAATATTTATATTGGCGGTATGAAAAAAATCAATTGCAATCTTATGAAGTTTATGCTGAAGAAAACATATATCTGGCAGCTTATGTAAAACGAAGGGGGAAGCTCAGGGAATTAAGAGTTGCCGAATGTATTTATTTGAATTCTGCAGCAGAAGTAGCAAAAATAAAAAGAATTATACGAAAAATGTCGTGGAGATTTGGGGTGCAATTTTGTAGTTTTTCTCCTGAGCTATTATCTTTAAATTTCACTAATAAAGGAAAATTTGGCCCAATGCTTACCTTTAGGGAGATTTATATTGAGAAAAACCTGAAAGGGAAGTTGCTGCAAATTGAGAATTGGAATAGTAGCATTGGAGACCTGGAGTTATTTTAAGTGATATGATTGGAGTATTATTTTTAATACTATTATTTTTTGGTGTAAACCAAATGATTTTTGGTGTCTACAAAAGAAAGCATAAGTTCTTCTCTACAAAGAAGATGAATTTACTATTTCTTTATCATCTGATTTTTTATGGGGTATATACCTGGTATGCCTATAACAATCCTTCTGACTCCAAAGGTTATTATAATAATATAAGTAGCCATGCTGGTAGTTGGGTTGAACTGTTTGGAACTGATACTCATTTTATACATTTTGTTGGCTATCCTTTTTATTTAATAGGTTTTAACTATGATATGATTATGGTCACTTTTGCATGGCTCGGTTATCTGGGCTTTATGTATGCATATTTATTTATAAGAGAGAAAATACCAATTCAGATTACTGTATTCAAATCAATAAATTTACTCAACCTAATTCTTTTTTTTCCTAATATGCATTTCTGGACTGTCTCTTTCGGGAAAGGTTCGCTTATCTTTTTTGGCTTAATGATGTTTACATATGCTATTATCAAACCACAAAAGCGGTTATTCTTGCTTATTCTATCCTCTATAATAATCTTTCATATACGTCCCCACGTTTTCTTTTTTGTGGCAATAGGAGCTGCATTGGGCTATATGAGTGGAAAAGAAAAGATACCTTTATGGCAAAAAGCAGGAGTCTTTTTTGTTATGCTTGGAGCTGTAGTGATTTTAAAAGACACTATACTGGGAGTAATGGGTCTCCAAAACTCAGATAATTTGATTGAAGATTTTCAAGCCGCATCAGCAAAGAACGCGGAAGATTTAAGTTCCGCCGGCTCTGGTGTAGACATGTCCTCGTACCCCTTACCTTTAAAACTTTTTACATTCTGGTTTAGACCTTTATTTATTGATGCACCCAGTGCGCTGGGTTTAGTTATTTCAGTTGAAAATTTAATTTATCTGTTGCTTTTTATAAAAATATTAAAAAAAGATTTTATTAAGTTCATTAGAAAATCACCATCGATAGTTAAGATGAGTTTTGTTGTTTTTTTTACTACATCTTTTGCTATGACTTTTGTAATGTCCAATCTAGGTATTATCATCAGACAGAAATCCATGGTTATGTACTATATATTTTTTGTAATATATTACTACCTGGCTGAAAAAAAATATAAACGGATAGTTCGTGCTAGAAGATTAAAGAAGAGAAATAATGTAGAGCGGTTATCTGTTCATGCTTAAAATTAAATCCAATGAATAAAGTAGGTGTAATTATTCTTACTTATAATAGAATAGATTTACTGAAAATTACGCTTTGCAGAGTCTTAAATCAGACCTATAAACCATCTGAGATTTTAGTTGTTGATAATTTTTCTACAGATGGAACAATAGATTATTTACGAAGTGTAGAAGGCATTAACACCTTGTTTTTAGGCCAAAATACCGGTCCTGCTGGAGGTTTTTATGAGGGGGTGAAATATTTTGCGGAAAACACTGATGTGGAATTTGTATGGATGATGGATGATGATTTTTTTCCATTTATGTCTTGTTTAGAAAATCTCATGCAATCTGTAGATAAAGAAAAAATATTATTTCCCTATACCAGAGAAAAGAATTTCGTTTTTCGGAAAGAGCCGGGATGGTGGGGGGTACTTGTTCCTATGGATATAATCAAAAAAGTAGGATATCCTAAAAAGGACTTTTTCTTTTGGTCAGAGGACACGGAGTATTTACTTTATAGAATCAGGGAAAAATATAATTTTAAAGCTCAATGGGTAAAACCAGCTAAAGGAGTACATTTTACTGAACGCATTAAAAATCACCGTCACACGTGGAAATACTATTATGAAGTGCGGAACATGATGTTCATGAGATTATATGTTAGAAAGCCCACATTGAGAAGATATTATAAATTAATGAGAAGTTGGCTTTTTCTTTTAGGGGCCATTGTAGTAAAAGAAAATGAAAAATTTTCAAAGTTGAAGATGTTTCTTTATGGAACATGGCATGGAATTACAAAGAAATTGGGTAAACGAATTGATCCTTCTTCTGGAAAAAAGCTTAAGCTATAAAATTGGAGGATATGAACAAGCATGGAAAAATTATAATTTCACTTGACTTTGAACTTTTATGGGGCATATTTGATGTTGTGGATTACAATTCTAAGAAAAAATACTTCTGGCAAACGAGAGAGATTATTCCTGAAATTCTCAAATTATTCGAGGAATATCAGGTTCACGCTACTTGGGCAACAGTAGGGATGCTTTTTAATAAAAACTGGAAAGAATGGGAAGAGAACATTCCTTCTGAAATTCCAAACTACAGGAAGAAAACGCTTTCTGCTTATAAATTTGGGACCTCTATAAAATCTAAATCTACGGAGGAATTTTGCTTTGCTCCGGAACTTATTAAACTAATTTCAAGAACGAAAGGACAGGAACTCGCCACCCATACCTATTCTCATTATTACTGCCTGGAAGAAGGGCAGACTGACACAAGTTTTGATAAAGATTTAGCAAAAGCAGTCTCGGTGGCTAAAAGCATGGATATTGATTTAAAATCGCTTGTCTTTCCTCGAAACCAGCTTACTAAAGAGTATCTTCAAATTTGTGCAAAGCATGGAATAGAAAATGTGAGGTCCAATCCATCTTCCTGGTACTGGAAAGATGCTACTTCCAATTCCCTTGTAAATAAATTGGCGAGAACGGGTGATGCTTATGTGAATCTCGGAAAAAAAACATATCCGGCTTCATTTTTTTCGAAAAATGTAAATTTGCCTTTAGAACAAAAGGCGAGTCGGTTTTTACGGCCTGTAGAAGGAAATAGATTGATGCGTAGTTCCAAGATAAATAGGATAAAAAACGAAATAGAAGCAGCTGCAAAAAAGAACGAAATTTATCATCTTTGGTGGCATCCTCATAATTTTGGAGATCATCCCGAAGAGAGTATAAAGGATCTAAAGGAAATTTTGGTTCATTATAAAGCAATGCAGGACAAGTATGCTTTCCAGTCATTGAATATGCAGGAATTAGGAGCCTTATACTCTTAAATATTTTTTAAGGAAGAAGCTATCCTCTAAAAGAACATTATCTTTACCGATTTTAAATTTGAGCTACTATGTGCGGAATTAATGGAGTATTTTTTAAAAAGAATAAATCTGAAAAAGAAATCTCCGGGACACTTTCTAAAATGAATGGAAAAATCATCCATCGCGGGCCAGATGAAGATGGTTTTTATGCAAAAGCAAAACAGGAGTTCAGCATTGGTATGGCAATGCGCAGGTTATCTATTATAGACCTTAGCACAGGTAAGCAGCCTATGTTTTCTGAAGATGGTAAAATAGCAATTGTTTTTAACGGAGAAATATATAATTACCGTCAACTGAAGAATGATTTACTAAAAAAAAATGTAGAGTTTCTCACTACTTCAGATACTGAAGTTATCCTAAGACTATACGAGCAGCATGGAACCTCGTCCTTCAAAATGTTGGACGGAATGTTCGCTTTCAGCATTTTTGATGAAAATAAAAATAAGCTTCTAATAACAAGGGATTTCTTTGGAGAAAAACCACTTTACTATGCAAATTTTGAAAATAAAATTTTCTGGGCTTCGGAATTGAAGTCTATCATGGCTGTTGCAGATAAAAAGCCGGAAATCTCTAAAGAAGGCCTTAATCTATACTTGCAGCTCACTTATATTCCTGCACCTTTCAGTATCTACGAAGGCATACACAAGCTTCCTCCAAATCATTACCTGGAATTGGACTGCTCTAACTCATCTACGAAAATTGTAGAAATCGAAAATGAATTGCAGACTAATATTGATCCCGATATAAGTTTTGAAGAAGCAAAGAGACAGACTCATGATCTCGTAACCGAAAGTGTGAAAAGCAGGTCTGTAGCAGATGTTCCTTTGGGGACTTTTCTTTCGGGAGGGGTAGACTCCTCTATTGTTTCGTTGGCCCTTGCTCAGCAAGAGGAGAATAAAATTGACACCTTTTCAGTAGGCTTTGAAAAAAAATCTTTTGATGAAACCGATAAATCCCGGGTGGTGGCAGATATTATTGGCAGTAGTCACCATGAATTTATAATTTCTGTAGATGACCTTAAAGATAATATCAACAATATTCTCTTGAATTTTGATGAACCCTTTGCAGATTCTTCTTCTTTGCCAACA
>NZ_JAVRHP010000002.1:0-90424 GCF_031846505.1 Autumnicola edwardsiae | reverse complement strand
TTTATTTCTACCAATCAGTTACTTGATGAAAATTTTTAAAGATGAAAGTCGGCGTATGCTTTAGTTCTCTAAGCCGAAAATTGACATTTCTGGGGCATGTTTTTTTAGTTTCAAGTTTCAAGTTTCAAATGTTGGAATTGTGGTATGATTCCGTTCTATAGGTCGATAATTGGTATTTCTGGAGCATGTGTTTTTAGTGGAACACACAACAGATAAACTCTCCAAATGAAAACAACCAATCTTTAAAAGGCAACCATATTTCAGGCAAGGTCAAATTTTGAACAACGAAGAACAAACCCCAAAATCTTTTCTATAGGTCGATAATTGGCATTTCTGGAGCATGGTGTTTTTAGTGGAGAACACAACAGACAACCCATAACAGATAAACCCCTTAATTACAATTAAAACTAATCTCTGGAAGGCAACCACATTCATCATGGCAAGGTTAAACTTTGAACAACGAACAACAAACCCCAAACTCTTTTCTGTAGTTTGATAATTGGCATTTTTCGGAACATGGTTTTTCAATGGAACTCACATTAGACAACACACAACAAATAAAACCCTAATCAAAATTAAAACTAATCTCTGGAAGGCAACCACATTTATGGCAAGTTTAAACTTTGAACAACGAACAACAAACCTCAAACTCTTTTCTACAATAAAAAAGAGGCTGCCTTTTTAAAGACAACCTCTGTTTTTGTTCTTCCGTAGAAATAATTTCTATTTCTCTTTTGCATAGCGACTTGCTACTTCTTTCCAATCAATAACATTAAAGAAAGCATCAATATATGCAGGTCGTTGGTTTTGATAATTCAGGTAATAAGCATGCTCCCATACATCAAGACCTAAAATTGGAGTTCCTCCACAGCCAATTTCCGGCATAATTGGATTGTCCTGATTTGCAGTTGAACAAATTTCAACTTTTCCACCTTCGTGAACACACAACCAGGCCCATCCGGAACCAAACTGTCCTGCTGCCGCTTTAGAAAATTCTTCTTTAAAAGCTTCAAAAGAACCAAAAGCATTATCTATTGCTTTAGATAATTCACCTTCTGGTTTTCCACCACCATCTGGTGACATAATTTCCCAGAATAAGTTGTGGTTGTAATATCCACCACCATTATTTCTAACTGCTTTATTAGACTTGTCAAGGTTTTTAAGTATATTTTCGATGGTCTTCCCCTCAAGGTCAGTACCTTCAATAGCATTGTTTAATTTTGTTGTATAACCTGCATGGTGCTTATCATGGTGAATTTCCATGGTTTTTGCATCAATATGAGGTTCTAATGCATCAAATGCATAATTTAATTTCGGTAACTCAAATGCCATAATATTTATTTTTAATGATTATTATTTTTACTCACTCAAAGTTAGCTATTAAGCGCTATAAAAGAAACATTTAAGTGTTATAAAATCCTTAAATAGCGCGGCTTTTCCGCAATCTCTTTTATATTAAAAACCAAAGCACGACCTTAGAAGCTTGTAGTAACTATTTAAAATATTCTTAAAATTGGCAAATTCCTTTACGATCTACAATGCCTCTGCAGGTTCAGGAAAAACCTTTACGCTTGTAAAAGAATATCTTCTTCTGCTTTTCAATTCAAAACGAAAGGAGGAATATCAAAACATCCTGGCCATTACTTTTACAAACAAGGCTGTAGACGAAATGAAGAGCAGGATTGTGGATAGCCTGCACGCATTTTCTTCTGAAAAAATTCCGGCGAAATCACAAGGTCTTTTTGAAGTTATTTCCAAAGAAACCGGCCTAAATCAGCTCCATATTAGAGAGAAATCTGCAAAAATCCTGAAGAGTATTATCCATAATTACGCTGCTTTTGAGGTTTCTACCATAGATGGTTTTACCCATCGTGTACTGCGCACATTTGCAAAAGACCTGGGATTACCAATTAATTTTGAAGTGGAGATGGCGCAGGAAGAAATCCTTATGGAAGCCGTGGAAAGCGTGATCAGCAAAGCAGGAACAGATCCAAAACTGACAAAAATACTTGTAGATTTTACGCTGAATAAAGCAGATGACGACAAAAGCTGGGATATTGCCCGCGATCTTTTTGAAATCTCAAAGCTGCTTATAAACGAAAATAACCAGAAGCCGCTCGAACTCCTTCAGAATAAAACATTGGAAGACTTTGACAAATTCGCCGCTAAACTTAAATCTGAAATAAAACAAGCAAAGCAGGAAAATGAAAAGCTCGCAGCAGAATTTTTTGAACTCCTAAAACAAAACGGACTAGAAGACTCAGATTTTAGTGGAAAATACGTGCCGGGTTATTTCAATAAAATATTAAACGGAAAGACTATTTCGAGTTTTGAAACTGGATGGATGCAGAAATTGCAAAGTGATCCACTCTATAAAAAATCTTTTAAAGACGCCTCCAAAAAGGCAATTATCGATAATATTCAGCCGCAGGTGGTCGATCTTTTTACTGCTACAAAAGACAATTATTTTAAAATAGAATTCCTTGAAGCAGTAAATAAAAGAACGGTTCAACTTTCGTTGCTCAATGCGATAAATCAGGAAATACAGGCGATAAAGAAAGACCGCAATCTTGTTTTAATTTCAGAATTTAATCCGCAAATAAGTGCGCAGGTTAAGGATCAGCCTGCCCCTTTTATTTACGAACGGCTTGGCGAGCGCTACAACAACTATTTTATAGATGAATTTCAGGATACTTCCCAGATGCAATGGGAAAATTTGATTCCGCTAATGGATGCCAGCCTTTCGGGAATGGGTGGAGAAGATGTCCCGGCTAATCTTATGCTCGTAGGAGATGCCAAACAGTCTATTTATCGCTGGCGTGGCGGGAAGGCAGAGCAGTTTATAGATTTAAGCAATACCAAAACAAGGCCATTTTCGATACCGCAGAACGTGATTAACCTGCCGGCCAATTACAGAAGCGGAGAAGAAATTGTACAATTCAACAATGATTTTTTTAGATTTGCGGCAGATTACCTGAGCCATCCAGATTATCAAGATTTATTTCAGAAAAGCAATCAGCAGCCTATCCGTAAAAATTGCGGCTATGTAAATATCAGTTTTCTTGAAGCCGAAAACCGGGAAAAAGAATTCGAAGTTTATCCTGAAAAAATTCTGGAAATCATCCGGGACCTGGAATCTAAAAACTTCAGGAAAGGAGATATTTGCATTCTTACCAGGAGAAAATCTGAAGGAATTGCGATTGCCAATCACCTGAGTGAACATGGAATTTCTGTAGTCTCTTCAGAAACTTTGCTCATTTCCAATTCTCCGGAAGTTAATTTTATTGCAAATCTTCTCGCCTTCTCGATCAACACTGAAGATGACATGCTGAAAATGGCAATTTTCGACTATCTGCAAAAGGCATTGCAACTGGAAAATCCGCATAAAATCATAAGTGCAAACCTTCCTTTCAACGGAAATGAATTCTTCAGCTGGCTAAAAGATTTTGATCTGAATTTTGATCTGGAAAATCTTACCAGACTTTCCCTGTATGAAGCTGCAGAGTACGTGATTCAGACTTTTGATCTCGTAAAAGCCTCTGATGCTTACGTGCAATTCTTTCTCGACTTTGTTTTTGAAAATACACAGAAATCGTCATTAGGAATTTCAGAATTTATGGATCTATGGGAAAGGGAGAAGTCACGTTTAAGCATTTTAGTGCCAAATGATGACGATGCAGTAGAGATTATGACCATTCATAAAGCAAAAGGCCTGGAATTTCCAATTGTGATTTATCCATTTGCCAATGCAGATTTTAGCGACACAAAAAGAGACGATCTCTGGCTGGAAATGGAGGAAACTATGAATGAGATTCCGGTAAGTTATCTTAGTGCCTCCAAAAAAATGCTGAACTGGAACCCGGCTTCGGGTGAAGTTTACGAGGAGTTGCTTCATCAAAAAGAACTGGATACTTTAAATGTGCTTTATGTTGCCTGCACGCGCGCTTCAGATCAACTCTATATTTTGACAAATTTCGACCTGGATAAAAAAGGAATTTCAAAAACGAATAAAACTTCAGGCTTACTTATCGAATTCCTGAGAAGCAAAGATTTGTGGAATGAAGAAAAAACCTATGAATTTGGAAAAACTTCAGAAATAGCTAAAGAAAATAAAAGTAGCACCGAGACCATTTCTCCTGAACATTTTTATTCTTCAGCTACACAAAACCAGGCGGTAAATATTGTGACCCGCTCCGGCTCGCTTTGGGAAACCAAACAAAAAGGTGCCATAGAAAAAGGAGAAATTGCACACGAGATCCTGGCCAAAATAAATTCTGAAGAAGATATTGATGTTGCTATAGAGAATGCTGTTTTAGACGGAATAATTACAGAAAATACTGCGGAAGAAATTAAACAACTCGTCATTAGGGTTTGCAGGCACCCACTATTAGAGCGGTATTTTTCACCCCAGGTTAAAAGCCTGAATGAAAGAACCATCATTACTGCCGAAGAGAAAATAAGACCCGACAGGCTGGTAATTGCCGGCAATAAATGCACCATTTTGGACTATAAAACCGGGAACGAGGCAGATTCTCATAAGAAGCAGATTAACAAATATGCTGAAGTTCTTAGCGGCATGGGCTATGAAATTGAAGAAAAAATCCTGGTTTATGTTAACGAGGAGGTTTCCCCAATGTTTGTATAAAAGAAATGTAATTTTGTAAAAAAGAAGATTATGTACGGAAAAATAAAAGACTATTTAGAAAAGGAAATTGAAGACATTAAAGAGGCGGGACTTTATAAGAAGGAACGTATAATCACTACTCCGCAGGACGCAGTGATAAAAATTTCCACGGGCCAGGAAGTGATTAATTTTTGCGCCAACAATTATCTTGGTTTATCCTCTCACCCAGAAGTGATACAGGCTGCCAAAGACACTATGGACACGCATGGCTTTGGAATGTCCAGTGTGCGTTTTATTTGCGGAACACAGGATATCCATAAAGAACTTGAGCAGAAGATTGCCGACTTCTACGGTACTGAAGATACGATCTTATATGCCGCAGCCTTTGATGCCAACGGCGGAATTTTTGAACCACTGCTTACCAAAGAGGATGCGATAATTTCAGATTCCCTTAATCACGCTTCTATTATTGACGGCGTACGTCTATGCAAAGCTGCAAGGTATCGCTACCAGAACAGTGACATGGCAGATCTCGAAAAGCAGTTAAAAGCCGCCAACGAAAACGGAGCCCGATTTAAAATTATAGTGACAGATGGTGTCTTTTCTATGGATGGTTTGGTAGCCCCTCTCGACAAAATTTGTGATTTAGCCGATAAATATGACGCCCTGGTAATGATAGACGACTGTCACGCTACCGGGTTTATTGGAGATATGGGAATTGGTACCCTGGAAGAAAAAAAGGTGCTGGACAGGGTGGACATTATCACCGGTACGCTTGGAAAAGCCCTTGGAGGTGCTATGGGCGGATATACAACTGCCAAAAAAGAAATCGTAGAACTTTTAAGGCAACGCTCAAGGCCTTACTTATTTTCAAATTCTCTTGCGCCGGCTATAGTAGGAGCTTCCATTAAAGTTTTTGAAATGCTGGAAAGGGACGATTCCCTTCGTAATAAACTTAAAGAAAATACAGCGTATTTTAAGAAAGGAATAAAAGATGCCGGTTTTGATATTATAGATGGTGAGGCAGCAATCGTTCCCGTAATGCTATATGATGCTAAGCTATCCCAGAAAATGGCCGATCAACTCCTGGAAAAAGGAATTTATGTAATTGGTTTCTTTTATCCCGTAGTACCAAAGGAACAGGCAAGAATAAGGGTTCAGCTTTCTGCCGCTCATAACAAGGAGCACCTGGATAAGGCCATTAAAGCATTTATTGAAGTTGGCAAACAACTTGAGATAATTTAACCGGAAAGTCACTGAAACCCAACGCAGAATTGGCTGTTTTTTAAGAAGGCAACCGCACGAAACCGCCATTAACCAAGGGCTAATTAAGAAAACTTTATTATTTCTTTCTTTGTTAATGTTCATGAAGCGCATACTTTTGTTTTTAATAACATGTAAACTAAACAATTGAATATGAAACATTTTAGCAAATTCCTATTAGCTTCAATGTTGGTACTTGGACTTACTTCGGTTAATGCTCAGGATGCCAACAACCCCTGGTCTATAGGTATTCAAACGAATGCAGTAGATTTTTATCCAACCGGAGAAGATGCCCCACAGGGTGACTGGTTCAATGATTATTTCAACACAGGAGATCACTGGAACATTTTACCTTCTGTATCAAGATTAACAGTAGGCCGTTATATTGGCGCTGGATTTGTAGCGGAATTCGCTGGGTCAATAAACCAAATTGAACATTTTGGAGACAGACCTGTAGATGATCTTTCTTACTATTCAGCAGACTTATCAGCTAATTACAGTTTGAGAGCCTTGCTTAATGACGGCTGGTTTGATCCTGTACTTGGTGTTGGTGGTGGTTATAACTGGATTGGAGATACAGATAATGATCTTCAGGGCTTTGACGGTTTAACCTTAAATGGTAAGCTTGGGTTAAATTTCTGGTTTACTGATAATGTTGCTTTAACTGTAGAATCTAACTACAAACATTCTTTCGAGACCGAAACCGCATCACATTTCCAACATGCTGCCGGTATTAAATTTATATTTGGTGGTACTGATTCTGATGGAGATGGTGTTTACGACAAGGATGATGAGTGTCCTGAAACACCTGGCTTACCAGAATTTAATGGTTGTCCAGATTCAGACGGTGATGGTATAGAAGATCGTATGGACGAATGTCCAAATGAAGCTGGTCTTGCCCAATTTAACGGATGTCCTGATACTGATGGTGATGGTGTTGCAGATCCACAGGATGAATGTCCAAACGAAGCTGGTACTGCTGAAATGAATGGTTGCCCAGATGCTGATGGTGACGGTGTTGCAGACAACGAAGATGACTGTCCAAATGAGGCTGGTCCTGCTGAAAATAACGGATGTCCTTACGAAGATGCCGATGGTGACGGAGTATTGGATAAAGATGACGAATGTCCAAATGTTGCCGGTACTGCTGCCAACAACGGATGTCCAGAGCCAACTGCAGAAGTTGTTTCTGAATTGAATGAGTATTCAAACACTGTATTATTCGACCTTAATAAGGCAACAATCAGTACAGAATCTGAAGATGCATTAAATTCGATTGCTGATATCATGGAAGAATATTCAAATACTGTGTTTCATATAGAAGGTCATACCGATAGTTCAGGAAGTGACCAGTATAATCTTCAACTTTCTAAAGAACGTGCTCAATCTGTAAAAGATTATTTAGTAAGTGCAGGTATCCCGGAAAACAGATTAACTTCTGAAGGTTACGGAGAAACCAGACCAATCGCTTCTAACAGTACTTCTTCAGGAAGACAGGAAAACAGAAGAGTTGAAATTTCTCTTGATGAAGACAAAGAAATGAGAGAAGATACTTCTAACTAAGAAGTGCATATCATAAAGAATTAATTTCTTTACTTAAAACGCCCCGATTCGTCGGGGCGTTTTTTATTTTTATGGTATGAGATCATTTATAAACCGCGTGCTTCAACGCCTCCTTTCTTCCGAAGAAAACATTTCAGAAATTACCTTTGTCCTTCCCAGTAAAAGAGCCGGAGCTTTTTTAATTAACGAGCTTTCCAGGCTTGGCAGAAAAAGCATTTTCGCTCCCAAAATTTACAGTATCGAAGAATTTACTGAAGAAATTTCGGGATTAAAAACGGTTGACAATACCATTTCCATATTCGAGTTCTTTGAGGTTTACCAAAACTGCACTCCAAAAGAAGAACAGGAAGATTTTGATACGTTTATTAACTGGGCGCAAACTCTTATCCACGATTTTAACGAAGTAGACCGATACCTTATTGATCACCGTGCATTCTTTAATTATCTTTCAGAAATCCAGGATCAAAAGCACTGGTTTTTACAGGAGGAAAAGACAGATTTAATTAAAAACTATTTAAAGTTCTGGCATAAATTACCGGAATTTTATGAGAAACTTTCTGATAAATTTCTCTCCAAAAAGCAGGGATATCAAGGGCTCATTTACCGCAAAGCTTCGGAAGAAATCCGTGAATATATCAATAAAAATTGTCAAAAACACGTCTTTATTGGGTTTAACGCCTTAAATGCTGCGGAAGAAAAAATATTCCAGTATTTGCTGGAAAATTCAACTGCAGAAGTATTCTGGGATATAGATGAAATATTCCTGAAAGACCGGGAGAACGGTGCCTCTCTGTTTATAAGAGAATACCTGGAAAAATGGCCCTATTACCAATCCCATCCTCTTCCATTAAAAACAGAAGAATACGGGGAGAAGAAAAACATCGAGATTACCGGGGTTCCTAAAAATATTGGCCAGGCAAAATATTTGGGTGAGATTTTGGCAAATATGGATCAGGTCCAATTGCAAAGAACAGCAGTTGTACTGGGCGAGGAAGATTTACTACTTCCGGTTTTGAACAGCCTCCCTCCCAACGTTGCCGCGCTTAATATCACAATGGGATTCCCCCTGAAAAATGCGCCAATTACTTCTTTCTTTGAAAAACTCTTCCATATTCATCTTAATAAAGAAAAAGAATATTATTACAAGGATGTGATTTCCATAATCAATCATCCTGGAATTGCACCAATCCTAAACCCTCATGCCGCCAAAGCTACACTGAAGATTAATAAAGAAAATATAGTGTACCTCAAACCGGAGAAACTGATTTCTTTTTTCCCCGAAGACCTTCAAAAGTTGATCAGCAATTGCTTTACAGATTGGGAAGATTCACCCAAACAAGCTCTCCAGCACTCGCAGGACATTATTTCGGAAATCAAGAAGCAACTCAAATCTATACAAAACAACCTGGGACTAGAGTTCCTTTACCAGTTTCATGTGCTCTTTAATAAGCTGGAAAACCTTAACGAGGCGTATCCTCATATTAAAACAATAAAGTCCTTACATGGCTTCTTTAGGGAAATAATGAGTACTCAAAGTCTCGATTTCCAGGGGCGACCGTTTAACGGACTCCAATTAATGGGGATGTTGGAATCGAGAGCACTGGATTTTGAAAATGTAATTATCACTTCGGTGAATGAAGGGGTGCTTCCTTCAGGGAAATCCAGTAATTCTTTTATTCCGTACGATCTTAAAAAAGTTTACAAACTGCCAACTTACAGAGAAAAAGATGCCGTTTACACCTATCACTTTTACCGCTTGCTGCAAAGAGCAAAAAAGGTGACCCTGCTTTATAATACGGAGAGCAGTGGATTAAATGCCGGTGAAAAGAGCCGTTTTTTGACGCAGCTGGAAATAGAAAAGCAGCCTAAACATCAAATAATTAAAAAATCCATTTCGCCCAAAGTAAGTGCAAATCCAAAGCAGCTTCAGGAAATACAGAAAACGCCGCAAATCATGGAGAAAATCCGATCTTTGGCAGTTTCGGGATTTTCACCTTCAGCTTTAACGACTTACATCAGGAATCCACTCGATTTTTACCACCAGTACGTTCTAGGCATCAGGGAGCAGGAAGAAGTAGAAGAAACTGTGGCTTATAACACGCTGGGGACGGTAGTTCACGATACGCTTCAGAATTTCTATGAACCTTATGAAAATCAGGTCATTTCCGAAGAAATTATTGAAACGTTTATAAAGCGGGTCGATAGCGAAATTAAACTTCAGTTTGAAAAATCTTATACTCGTGCGCCCATGAACAGAGGTCAGAATTTGCTGATTTTTGAGGTGGCAAAACGCTATCTTCTCAATTTTTTAAAATATGAACAGAAACGTCTCAAACGAGGGGATGAAATCCAAATCCTGCGGATAGAAAATAACCTTAAAGCTCCTCTGAATATTTCCGGACTGAACTTCCCCATCTTCATACGCGGAAAAGTGGACAGGGTTGAAAAGACAAACGGCATCACGAGGATTATCGATTATAAAACCGGAAAAGTAGAACAAAATAAAATTGAAATTTCAGATTGGGAAGCCATCTCCACAGATTATGACAAATACGGTAAAAGTTTCCAGGTTTTAACTTATGCCACGATGCTAAATGCCACCACAAAGCTGGAACATCCAGTAGAAGTCGGTATAATTTCTTTTAAAAATATGAAAGGCGGGTTTCTTAAATTTTGCAAAAAAGACACTCCAAACCAGCGAAGTGCTAAAAAATATGAAATAAATGACCAAATCCTGGAATCTTTTAAGATAGAATTGAATAAATTAATTGTGGAAATCTGTAATCCTGAAGTACCTTTCACCGAGAAAGAAATAAAGAAATCCTACGGAAGTTTTTAGGGAAGGCTTCCTCTCCAAAAAAGAATAAATGGAAATCAAAAAAAATTTAGTGATAGAAGGAAAACACGGCAAACCCATTGTTGCCGATCTATTTTTTGAATCTGAAAATAAACCAAAACCCATAGTAATATTTTGTCACGGTTACAAAGGCTTTAAAGACTGGGGCGGCTGGAATTTAATGGCCGAATGGTTTGCCCGTAAAGGCTATTTCTTCGTGAAATTTAATTTCTCACATAACGGAACTACTCCAGATAACCCAACAGATTTTTTAAATATAGAGGCTTTTGGAGATAATAATTACACCAAAGAACTCGATGATTTACAATCTGTTATAGACTATCTGCTACTTCCCGACTTCAAATATTTAGAACACCTGGACGTTTCAGATATTAATCTGATCGGGCACTCCCGGGGCGGCGGAATAACCATTATAAAAGCTGCGGAAGAAAAAAGGATCACCAACCTTATCACCTTTGCATCGGTAAGTGACTTTGGATCCCGGTTTCCAAAAGAGAAAGAACTTGAAGCCTGGAAGAAAAAAGGCGTGCGCTACATTACCAATACCAGGACAAAGCAGCAACTGCCACATCACTTTCAGTTTTACCGCGATTTTAAAGAGAATGAAGAGCGCCTGAATATTCAAAAGGCTGCAAAGAAGCTGGAAATTCCGCATCTTATCGTGCATGGTAGTAGTGACACCAGCGTTTCTATAGCCGATGCCGGAAACCTTTTTGAATGGAGCCCAACTTCAAAATTACTGCTGGTGGAAAATGCAGATCATGTTTTTGGCATGAAGCATCCATGGGACGAAGAAGATTTTTCTAGGGATTTCAAGTATGTTCTGGATAATACGTTGGAATTTATGGAAACAGACGATAAGGATTTAATAGACGCTTACGGCGATTAAAAAAGAGTAAAGCAAAAAACCACTGCAAATGCAGTGGTTTTTGTGGAGAATATCGGAGTCGAACCGATGACCTTTTGGCTGCCAGCCAAACGCTCTAGCCAGCTGAGCTAATCCCCCGTTGCAGGGGCAAATGTAATAATTTTCTTTAAATAACTAAATCTTTTATTTTCTGAATTTCACATGATCACACTTGCTGAGAAAAAACATCTTGAGCAGATAAAGCAACTTACGGAATCCTGTGCTGTGGCTATGCAGCAAAGAGGAATTTACCAATGGAATGAACATTACCCTTCCAGAGAGCGACTTTCTGAAGATATTGAAAAGCAGGAGTTGTATATAAAGGTCGAAAATTGCCAAATTGAAGGCATCATTGTTTTGACCAATTTTATGGACGAAGAATATCTTCCTGTTAAATGGCTCACCAATAGCGGAAATAACCTTTATATCCACCGCCTGGCAACAAATCCTGCTAAATGGGGTTTCGGGACTGGAAAAGCACTCATGGATTTTGCTGAAAATCATGCCCGGCAGCATAACTTTGAATCGGTGAGGCTGGATACCTTCAGTAAAAACAAGCGAAATCAGAAATTTTACGAATCCCGCGGCTACAAAAAGCTGGGGAATATTTATTTCCCGAAACAAAGTGAAGCTCCTTTTTACTGTTATGAGCTGCTGCTCTAAAATGGCAATTTTCGGCCTTAGTTGTAAAAAGAAAGCCTAAAATCCCAGCTTATATTAACTTTGCAGCTTAAAATTTTAAAGTGGCGACCTCAGTAAGTTTTAAGAACATTAATAGAATTGCTATTCCGGCGATAATTGCAGGAATTGCAGAGCCGCTTATTTCCCTTACAGATATTGCGGTTATTGGCAATGTTGAAGAAAATTCTATAGAAGCCCTTGCCGCGGCGGGGATTGTAGGCTCCTTTCTTTCTGCCATTATCTGGATTGTGGCGCAAACAAAAACGGCAATTTCGGCAATTGTATCTCAGCATCTCGGTGCTAACAGGCTGCACGCGGTAAAAACACTTATTCCGCAGGCCATTGGTTTTAATTTCCTTTTCAGTTTAGTTATTTATGCGGTCACCGCTTTTTTTGCTGAAGCGATTTTTAGCGCTTATAATGCCGAAGGCCTTATTTTACAATATTCAGAAAATTATTACCAGATTAGGGCGCTGGGTTACCCGTTAACGCTGGTTACTTTTGCGATATTTGGAGTTTTTCGGGGTCTTCAGAATACATTATGGGCAATGAAATGCAGCCTTACCGGTGCCGTCGTGAACGTGGCGCTGGATTATTTGCTGGTATACGGAGTTGAAGGTTATATTCCCGCAATGCACCTGGAGGGTGCTGCTTTTGCCAGCCTCGCCGCCCAGGGTACAATGCTGATTATGGCGCTCTGGTTTTTCTTTAAAAAAACTCCGTTTCATTTTAAGTTGAGTTTTAATATCAATCCGCAAATGCGGCCGTTGTTGTTAATGGCGGCTAATCTTTTTGTACGTACTGCTGCCCTAAATTTTGCCATTTACCTGGCCAATGCCTATGCTACAGATTATGGAAACAATTATATCGCGGCGCAGAGTATTTTGATGAACATCTGGTTATTTTTCAGTTTTTTTATTGATGGATACGCCAACGCCGGAAATGCCATTGGCGGACGTTTACTTGGTGCCAGGGATTATAAGAATTTATGGGAATTGAGCAAAAAGATCAGTCTCTATGCGGTTCTAATCGCCTTAATTTTAATGGGAATCTGCGGAATTTTTTATGAAGAAATCGGCCTATTATTTAATAAAGAAGCTACTGTCCTTGCCTTATTTTCTTCAGTATTCTGGATTGTTTTACTGATGCAGCCTGTAAATGCCATTGCTTTTATGTTCGATGGAATTTTTAAAGGTCTGGGTGAAGCAAAATATCTTCGGAATGTTCTTCTGGTCGCTACTTTTCTTGGTTTTACTCCTACCCTGCTCATTTCAGATTATTTTGGGCTGAAGCTGCACGCTATTTGGATGGCTTTTTTCGTTTGGATGCTGATAAGGAGCAGCGCTTTAGTCATCCAATTCCGAAGAAAATATCTGGATAAGGAAGTCTGAAGCAAGAGACACTTCTAAAATGGCAATTATCGAGCTGATTTATTCTAAATGATGAATTCTAACTTTTGAATTATCACTTTCCCGTGTAGAATCAGGACAAAGAACTCTTCAGATAAAAAGGTCGTGTCTGAAAAATTTCAATTTTCCACCTAAAACAGACAACCGACAACTCACAACCGCTAAAACTTCCAAACCAGCAAAAGAACTTTCCACTTTCCTCTCTCCACTAAAAGAGCATCCAAAAATGCCAATTATCGACCTGCAGAAGTGAAGAATTCGACAAACTCCGAACTACAAACTCCGAACAAATACGTAAATTTGAGTAAAACCGAAAGAAATAATGACGACCACGCGCGAAAACGGAAGCTTATATACTAATGTTCAAAACAAAATTGCATCCCTGGAGTTTGGACATCCTGCCAGCAACTCCTTTCCCTCTGAACTTCTTAAAAGACTGGAAAAGGAAATCAATCGTCTTTCTGAAGATGACTCTGTAAACCTCATTATCCTTAAATCTGAAGGTGAAAAAGCTTTTTGTGCCGGTGCTTCTTTTGACGAACTTATGGAAATTGAAAACCGCGATTCCGGAAAAGAATTTTTCTCCGGTTTTGCAAACGTGATCAATGCCATGAGAAAATGTAAAAAACTTATTGTAGGTCGTGTACAGGGGAAAACGGTTGGCGGCGGAGTAGGCCTTGTTGCAGCGTGTGATTATGCCATGGCCACAGACGCCGCGGCAATAAAACTTTCAGAATTAAGTATAGGTATTGGCCCTTTTGTAATTGCCCCGGCCGTAGAAAGAAAAATGGGAGTTGCCGCTTTGGGCGAGTTAACGCTGGCTGCCCATGAATGGAAAAATGCCTATTGGGCAAAGGAAAAAGGCCTGTACGCAAAGGTTTTTGAATCTATAAAAGACCTGGATAAGGAAATAGAAATTTTTTCTGAAAAACTGGCCTCCTATAATCTGCAGGCTTTGCTGGAAATGAAGCGCGTTTTGTGGAAAAACACCGCCCACTGGGATAAATTGCTGGAGGAAAGAGCTGCCGTTTCAGGAGAATTAGTGCTTTCAGATTTTACAAGGAAAGCTTTATCAAAATTTAAAAAATAAGAGATAAACATCACGTAAATTTTTCAAAAACTGAATCTTATGTATTGAAACTACATTAATTCTGAAAATGACCCTGCTTATCAACAAGGATATGAATTAGGTTTTAAAATAGGATCCTTTATAGGTGGACACTGGTTTTTCATAATAGGAACGGCCTTTCTGTTATCACTCGGAGTGCTGTTTCTTATAAGAAGAATCAGGCGGAAAAATCTTCAAAAGTTAGCTAAACCAGTAAATTAAAAAACCTAAATTTTTCTTACTACCAGTGGATATATAAAATAAACATCCTACCTTTTAAGATTAGTTTGAACTTTGAACTCTTAATGGCCTTACAACAACACTTACCGCAGGACCGCGACCCATCTGAAGATCAGATGTGGGGCTACAGCTTATGGGAATTTATTGCCGGTAATTGGATGTACCTTATTGCGATAATTTTTCTGCTGGCCATATTTTTTTACGCGCGCTATAGCTGGCGCAAAAGACACGATAAATGATGCAACAGGAAACGCCCGATGGAGAAGCTTGGGAAATCCTCAGTTTTCTCAGTGGTTATGGATTTTGGCTCTTGCTGGCCATTTTGCTTGTAGCGGTAGTGCTTTACAAAAAGTTCAGGAAGTAATTAGCGGGTTTTTAACCAGCCCGTAATACTCAGCCGTTCCTGTTTCACCGGCCTTACCTCATGCTCCAGCACCTGACTTTCAAAAATTACCATACGACCCGGAAAAGGAAAAATACTTTCTGAAGTTTCCAATCCATTTTTATCTTTATATATTACCAGCTCACCCCCATTTTCAGGCTTCCAGTCTTCCTGGTTGAGATAACAAACCATGGAAAGTTTACGCCGTCCGTCATTCTGGAAAGTATCCAGATGCCGCTTATAGAATGTTCCTTCAGGATAAAGCGCATAATGAAATTCCTTAGTCAGGATTCCGAGGAAACAGGTTTTATTCAGGTAATCTACAAGCACATTAATTTTATTAAAAAACAATTTTTCTGCAGCGCCGGCTTCAGCTTCGTTGATCCATAAAATAAAATCCCCGCGAACAGATTTTGCTATTACTTCGTTGGTCCTGTTCCCTATGGCAGCCTTTTTAAAGTTGTCTTCGGTATATTTATTTATAAGGGAATTGCGCAGGGCTTCCACTTCATCTTCATCAAAAAAAGAATCAATAACCGAGTATTGGTTCTCCAAAAGATCAGAAATAATCTTCTCATATAGCGGATTTTCCCGAAACTCCAGCTGTTCATATAACTCTTCTGGTGCTGTTTCCATAGCTAAAAAAATTTGGCAAATATAAACCAGAAAATGATTACTTATATAAAAAATTTATGCGTCGAAAATCTTTTATCTTTGCAGCAAAATCGAGATGCCATGAGCAAGATTAGGATTACCAAACAATTTTCTTTTGAAACCGGCCATGCCCTTTACGGCTACGACGGCAAATGCAGGAATGTTCACGGCCATAGTTATAAACTTAGTGTTACAGTTTTGGGAGAGCCAATTACAGATCCAGCGCATGTAAAATTTGGGATGGTCATCGATTTTGGGGACCTTAAAAAGATAGTAAAGACAGAAATTGTAGATCAATTTGACCATGCCACTGTTTTCAACAAAAATACGCCGCATGTTGAGCTGGCAAAAGAACTTCAGGATCGTGATCATCATGTGATTTTGGTGGATTACCAACCCACCAGTGAGAATATGGTCATAGATTTTGCTGCAAAAATTCAGAAGCACCTGCCGTCTCATATTTATTTGCATTCTTTAAAACTTCAGGAAACCGAAACTTCGTTTGCAGAGTGGTATGCGAGTGATCAGGATGCCCCCCAACCCCCGAAGGGGGAGTAATCCTATACTTCTTTGCACAGGTTTTGAAAACCTGGAAGGTCTTGTGCTTAAAATATTATCTTTACAGCCAGAATTTATTATATGACCATTCCTGAAGGCAAAAAAATTTATTTTTCCAGCGATAATCATCTTGGTGCGCCCACTCAAAAAGAAAGCCGATTGCGGGAAAAGAAATTTGTACAGTGGCTCGATGAAATTAAAGAGGATGCTGCTGCCATTTTCCTGCTCGGGGATCTCTTCGATTTCTGGTTTGAATACAAGCATGTAGTTCCCAAAGGTTTTGTGCGTACCCTTGGCAAACTTGCCGAAATTAAGGATAGCGGAATTCCGGTATATTTTTTCGTGGGTAACCACGATTTATGGATGAACAATTATTTTGAGGAAGAACTTAATATTCCGGTTTTTCATAAACCCAAAGAATTTGAATTCAACAACAAAACTTTTCTGATCGGTCATGGCGACGGGCTTGGTCCCGGGGATCACGGCTATAAACGGATGAAGAAGGTTTTTACCAATCCGCTTTCAAAATGGCTTTATCGCTGGCTCCACCCAGATCTTGGGGTTCCGCTGGCGCAGTATTTTTCGGTTAAAAACAAAATGATTTCTGGAGAGGAAGATCAGGAATTTTTGGGAGAAGATAAAGAGTGGCTTATCCAGTATTGTAGGCGAAAATTGGAAAAAAAGCACTATGACTATTTTCTGTTCGGGCACCGGCATTTACCCCTTGAATTTCAGCTAACTGAAAAATCTATGTACATCAACACCGGAGACTGGATTAATTACTACACCTATGCTGTTTTTGATGGTAAAGATCTGACGTTGGAGAAGTTGTAGAAACATTATCTACTACCTTATCGAACCAGTACTTTAAATTAGGCCGGAAATTACTATAGTTAACTGTTTCCATACAACAAAGATACATCTAAGTACTTAAAATCGTACTTTTTTTTAAAAAACATTAATATTCAAAGTTTTAATGACTAAAACTTATCTTCCAGTTAATACCGAATTTATCCCTGCAAATTCCATAATAAGAACCCCAGAATTGTTCCGAAATTGGAAGCTCAATTTCACCTTCATGAGATAAAGAATTAAACAATTTATCAGCTTCTTCTTTACTATCAGTACTAATATAGAGCGAGAAGAATTTTGCTGCGATATTTTCTCGTTCCCTGCTTTCAACGATGTCAGCTCCCATTAAAATTGTTTCTCTGCTAATTGGTAATGCAATGTGCATTATATGATCATCTGTACAATTTGGAAAATTCTGCCTGGCAACTTCAGGAACATCTTTATAACGTCCTATGTACTGGAATTCTTTATTAAATATAGATTTATAAAAATTAAATGCTTCTTCGCAATTTCCATTAAAATACAAATAGGTGTTCACTGTTGCCATGACTTGTCGCTATTTTATTTATTTTTTTCGGTCTTTGTAGAAACTGCTTATCTTCTTTAAATCAGGTTTATCAGCCATTAGTTTTAAGCCTATGTCTAATTTTTACAAATATCGTCCAGGTATTGAAATAAATTCAGGCGGAACAATGTGCCTTCAATAAGTTCTGAGATTTGTTCCAGTTCTTCACTGCTTACTGCAAAATCCATTTTTTGAAGCGGAGACCTCAGCAGGATATTTCT
This sequence comes from Autumnicola edwardsiae, assembly GCF_031846505.1. Taxonomy (NCBI): domain Bacteria; kingdom Pseudomonadati; phylum Bacteroidota; class Flavobacteriia; order Flavobacteriales; family Flavobacteriaceae; genus Autumnicola; species Autumnicola edwardsiae. The sequence goes on along the minus strand of NZ_JAVRHP010000002.1, from coordinate 72,540 downwards.
GCAGTTTTCGGGATTTTTGCAATTACTGCACGATCTTTTTTCTGCCAGCTTGATGTTACTTGAAAACTGGATGATTTCTTCACGTAGAAGGTAAAAACCCATATCCTTAAAAACCAGTTGTATCCTGTTGGGATCGATATTTAAATCTGTATTCTTCCAGCGGAAAGCGATTCCCAGCCGGTTATGGTGAATGATCTCTACGTCGTCCATCTTTGAATGCTTTCTCCAAAGATAAAGAATTATTTAAACTGAATCTAAATAGCGAGCTCTTATTCGGAAATATCTTTAAGCCTTAACTGCAAAGAAACATTTCCGTTGTATTCATTTTCGTCTATCGCATACACGGCTTTAAAGACTCTATTCTTTGCTATAATGTCAAGTTTTTTACCTAAACCAAAGCCAATCATATCGAAAACAGGACCTTTCCCTTCCTGTTTTACCTGGCATTTCAAATGACTCTGGTCTGCACCCACACATTTGCCATAACCGGTATCCCGAAGGTTTCTCGTCATAAAAACCGGGGACATATTTCCCGGCCCGCAGGGAGCGAATTGCTTTAATATCCTGTAAAACTTTGGAGAAATATCTTTCAGTTCAATTTCTGCATCTATGGCAATTTCAGGAGTAAGCAGGTTTTTATCAATAGTTTCAGAAACCACTTCTTCAAACTTCAGCTTAAAATTGTCGTATTCCGAAGCCAGTAAAGTGAGTCCGGCCGCGTATTTGTGACCACCAAACTGTTCGATATGTTCTTTACAGGATTCCAGCGCATCATAAACATCAAAACCCTTTACAGAACGTGCTGAAGCAGCCAGTTTTTCGCCACTTTTAGTAAAAACAAGTGTCGGGCGGTAGTAGGTTTCGGTGAGCCTGGAAGCGACAATACCAATGACTCCTTTATGCCAGTTTTCGTCATAAACAACCGTTGTATTGCGATCCTGCTCCTGCGACGCATCAATTTGTGCAAGCGCTTCTTCGGTTATCGTTTTATCGGTATCCCGCCTATCGGTGTTATATTCTTCAATTTCTGAAGCAAATTTTATCGCCGTCTCTTCATCTTCTTCCGTTAGCAAATTCACGGCATGCAGCCCATGCTTCATCCTACCGGCAGCGTTTATGCGTGGCGCCAGGATAAAAACCACATCAGTAATCGTGATTTTATCTTTTTTCAGCTGCTTAAGAATTGCTTTAAAACCTATCCTTGACGCTACATTAATTACATGCAACCCATGATAAGCCAAAATCCGATTTTCTCCCGTAATCGGAACAATGTCCGCGCCAATCGCAGTAGCCACTAAATCCAGGTACGGAAGAAGGTTTTCAAGCTTTATATTCCTCTTTGCTGCGAGCGCCTGTATTAATTTAAAACCCACTCCGCAGCCGCAAAGTTCCTTGTAAGGGTACTCACAATCTTCCCGCTTTGGGTCAAGAACCGCCACAGCAGCCGGAATTTCACTCCCGGGCCGGTGATGATCACAGATGATGAAGTCGATGCCTTTTTCTTTAGCATAAGCCACTTTTTCAACGGCTTTTATTCCGCAATCCAAAGCAATAATAAGGCTGATGTCGTTATCTGCCGCAAAATCAATTCCTTTATAAGAAACCCCATAGCCTTCGTCATAACGATCGGGAATATAAGTTGCGACAAAAGGAGAATATGACCTTAGAAAAGAAGACATTAAAGCGACGCTGGTCGTGCCGTCCACATCATAATCTCCGTACACGAGGATATTTTCTTCGGAAGAAATAGCTTTTTCAATTCGTGCTACTGCGAGATCCATGTCTTTCATTAAATAAGGATCGTGCAGATCACTAAGAGAAGGACGGAAAAATTTTTTTGCCTCTTCAAAAGTCGCAATTCCCCGCTGCACCAAAAGAGAGGCAATAGGTTTCCCCACCCCCAATTCTTCTGACAATTTTATTACAATTTCCTCGTTGGGTTTGGGCTTTAACGTCCAGCGCATTTTCTTCAATTTTTTAGCTGAAGATAATAAAGAATTTGGATTATTCCGGCTGTAAAGCTTCTCCTTTGAATTCAGTTCCGTTCCACCCGGTTTTCATGAAATTCCTGATATTCTGGTGTCCCGTTCCTCCAGGATTTTTTAGCACATCTTGAAAGTAAACTTCTCCAAAACATGCCAGGACAGCTTCTTCAGAAAGATCTTGCAATTTTCCGAAGTAAAAGATTTTACAACTCCCGTTATTTTCACCGGCCTTGTTTTCCAGGTTTCCATTGGCAAAAGAAGTAGGCGTGAAGTTATAGTGCGCATCAATCACTTCCATTGTCTGGGCAAAAGTATTCTGCTCAGGTTTTTCTCTAAGTGTAGTGATAAAATTGTCAATTTTCATACTTTCTGATTTCCTGCGAAGGTGTAAAATAATTTTAAGTTTCTCCCGGCGAGATAAAGAAACCGTACCGGGAAATTTACATCACGAGGCGCAACATTATTTTTTACCTTCCACGATAACCACAAGTTCTCCTTTAGGTGGTTTATTGGTATAATGTTGCAACACTTCAGCAATAGTTCCTCTGATGGTTTCTTCGTGGAGCTTGGTGATTTCACGGGAGACGGATGCCTGGCGTTCCGCACCAAAATATTCAGTAAAGTGGGTAAGGGTTTTTAGGAGTTTATGAGGAGATTCGTAGAAAACCATCGTCCGCGTTTCTTCAGCTAAAAGTTTAAGGCGAGTTTGCCGGCCTTTTTTTACCGGAAGAAAGCCTTCAAAAATAAATTTATCATTCGGAAGTCCGCTGTTTACAAGTGCAGGCACAAAAGCTGTAGCCCCGGGAAGGCAATCTACCTCTACACCAGCCTCTACACAGGCACGCACCAGTAAAAATCCCGGATCTGAAATTGCCGGGGTTCCCGCGTCACTTATAAGCGCTATCGTCTCTCCATTCCTAATCCGCTGTACAACAGTATCTACCGTTTTATGCTCGTTGTGCATGTGGTGGCTATGCATTTGCGTGGAAATTTCAAAATGTTTAAGAAGTTTGCCGCTGTTCCTGGTATCTTCGGCAAGGATAAGATCGGCCTGCTTTAGTACTCTTATTGCACGTAAAGTAATATCTTCAAGATTTCCTATTGGTGTAGGAACCAGGTAAAGCTTAGCCATAAAAAATATTCGCGATTAATTTTCGAATTTGTTTTCGATCTTCTGCAGGAATTGCTGCTCATACTGCTCTTTTCCCTCCCAGTTATTATAATCTGGCTTCACCACCAACTGGATAAATTTATAAGCTTCTTCCAGCGTATGGAAGGTATTTAACTGCGAAAGCACACGGTTATAGTCTGTTGAATTTCCCTCAAAAAGATGTTTTATAAAAGCAAGACGTTCGTTAAGACCAATCGTTATACCCTTTTTTAACCGGTCGTTAAGTGATTTTGGACGCGGTGCTTTTCCGTTTTGATTTACCGGCTCAAATTTTGGCAGACTGTCGTAATCTACCCCAAAATCATGAAAATCTTTTCTGTTAGCTTCAGGTTGCGGATTTGCTCTAGGGTGCGGTTTCGGCTTATTTTCCGGTTTTTGAACAGGCATTTCAGGTTGCGGTTGGGTTTCCAACTTCTTTTCCTCTTTTTGCTGAGTCTTTTCTGCTCTTTCCTTAGGCGCTTCTTGTTGCTGTGGCGGCTTTTCTTCAGTATTTACCCGTGCAAACAAATCCTCAAGCTGCCCGGTTTCCTGCGGCATTTCGGCTACAATATTTTTAATTTTTTCGGTGTTTGGTTCTGTGATCGCTTCAGAATCATTATACTCTGTCCCATCGGGTGCAAAATATGTAGAGCGATCGTCTGTAATTTCTTTTTGCTCCTCCGGAAATTGTTTAGCCGGCTCTTCAGAAGAAATTCCCACCTCAGGTTCTTCAAATGCTGTTTCTGCTAAATGCTTTTCCGTAAAATGCAGAACGCATAATTTTTCGTACAGATTTCTAGCTTCAGCTTTTAATTGCGCAACATCAAGATCCTCTCTATTGTTTACAATCTTATCTGCCAGTTTAAAAAGTTCATCTTCGATCTTCTTTTTCATAATTCTGAGTTTTACCTATTCTAAAAATTACCTTTACCGCCTTTATAACTTTAGCACCTGCCCCTTCTACAAAGCTTGTATTTTTAATAAATTTGTTCCACCTTTATGCGAAACGAGGGTAATTCCCATTTCGATTTGAAAATTACAAAATGTTTCTCGAAAATACAGTAAATCACGAAGAGCAATTTGGTTGGATTGAGGTTATTTGCGGAAGTATGTTTTCGGGTAAAACTGAAGAATTAATCCGCAGGCTCAAACGTGCCACTTTTGCAAAACAGAAAGTTGAAATCTTTAAACCGGCCATAGATATTCGCTATAACGAAGAAATGGTGGTGTCTCACGATTCCAACGAAATTCGTTCTACCCCTGTTCCATCTGCTTCCAACATCAGGATTTTGGCCGATGGTTGCGATGTGGTAGGCATCGACGAGGCCCAGTTTTTTGATGATGAAATTGTGACGGTTTGCAACGACCTTGCAAATCGCGGGGTAAGGGTTATTGTGGCTGGCTTGGATATGGACTTTAAAGGAAATCCTTTTGGCCCTATGCCTAACCTTATGGCTACTGCCGAGTATGTGACCAAAGTACACGCCGTTTGTACAAGAACTGGAAACCTGGCGCAATTCAGCTATAGAAAAGCGATTAATGACGACCTGGTTTTTCTTGGCGAAAACGAAGAATATGAACCGCTGAGCCGTGCTGCATATTATAAGGCGATGCTAAGGGAAAGGGTTAAGAAGCTGAACGTGAACGATGCAGAGGAATTAGATCCTAAACTAAAGCAAAAAAATGCCTAAAGCACAGGAAACAGTACTGGAAATAGATCTTGGAGCCCTGGCTCATAACTATAAAACAATCCTCTCCCAGGTTCCCGAAAATGTGAAATTCATGGCCGTTATAAAGGCTTACGCTTACGGTAATGATTCCATTAATATAGCCCGAAAACTGGAAGAATTGGGTGCCGACTATTTTGCGGTGGCTTATATCCAGGAAGGGGTGCGGCTTAGACAGGCGGGAATTACCACGCCTATCATGATCTTTCATCCGCAGCAGGAAAACTTTGATCAGCTTATTGAAAATTGCCTGGAACCCAGCCTTTACAGTGATCGTCTTCTCACAGATTTTATAGCTACTGCAGAAAAGCTCGGCCAAAAAGATTATCCTGTGCACATTAAATTCAATACAGGAATGAATCGTTTGGGTTTTTCACCAAAAAAGGTGGAAACGGTCTTTGAAAGACTTGCCACGACTTCTGCAATTAAAGTTCATTCGGTTTTTTCCCATTTGGCAGCCAGTGACGATTGGCAGGAACGGGAATTTACCCTTCAGCAGATTAATACTTTCAGGAAAATTGCCGCACGCTTTGTAGAAGAATTCAGTTATGAACCCATTTTACACGTCTGCAATACTTCAGCTATATTTAATTATCCTGAAGCTGCCATGAGCATGGTTCGCTGCGGAATTGGCCTCTATGGCTTCGGAAATGATAAGGAAATCGATAAAAAATTAAAGCCTGTAGGTACGCTGAAGACATTAATCTCCCAAATTCAGCATTTAGAAGAAGGAGAAACCGTGGGCTATAACAGAACGTTTAAAGCTACCAGACCATCCCGGATTGCCACGCTCCCACTTGGCTATGCAGATGGCATTCACAGAAAATACGGAAATGAAAAAACCGGGGTTCTTGTTCATGAACAATTTGCTCCTATTGTAGGAAATATTTGTATGGATATTTTAATGATAGATGTTACAGACATTGACTGCGAAGAGGGTGACCAGGTAGTGATTTTTGGTGAACAGCCACATGCCACTGATTTTGCCGCAGCCGGAAAAACTATTTCCTACGAGCTTATTACAGGTATCTCCCAGCGGGTAACCCGCAGGATTATCCAGGCATAAAAACTAAACTTCCGGATTTATTTTCTATCTTAGATTACTGACAATCAAAAATTTAAATAAGATGGCATTCTTTAAAGATTTTAAAGCCTTTCTCATGAAAGGTGATATTATTGCCCTTGCTACAGCAGTAGTAATGGGAGCAGCATTTAACAAGATTATTGCTTCTGTAGTTGCAGATGTACTAATGCCGATAATTGGCATTTTTACGGGTGGTACAGATTTTTCCCAAAAGTTCTTCGCCCTGGACGGCGAAAGCTACGAGACCCTTGATGCTGCAATAGAGGCTGAAGCTGCAGTTATCACCTATGGAAATCTTTTACAAGCTATAATCTACTTCGTAATCGTGGCATTTTTTATATTTTTACTGCTTCGGGCTTACGAAAGGACAAAAACAACAAAAGAAGCCCCAAAAGTGGCTGCTCCAAAAGGTCCTTCCCAGGAAGAATTACTTGTTGAGATAAGGGACGAGCTGAGAAAACAAAATACTACTCCGTAGGAACAAACTGCTTCGGGACAAGCCCACAGAAGCATTACAGAAAGTTTGGTTCGGGCCAGCTCTGGGACCATTTAAATCTCGATTATCGAGTAAAATACGTGCACCGCTATACTGCACATTCTTGAATAGCAATTAATGTAAACCCCTTGTGAGAGCAAGGGGTCTTTTTTTAACAATTTGTACAAATCAGTATAAAAAACCATATATCAATCAAATTTAGACGGTTAGCATGGTCCAATAAATTTGAGTATAATACATTTGCACCAGAAAAGAAAGACCTCACGAGTTTTGAAACCTGTGAGGTCTCCTAATAAACAAAATTTATAAAATGAAAGTAGCAGTTGTAGGCGCCACAGGAATGGTAGGCCAGGTAATGTTAAAAGTTTTGGCGGAAAGAAATTTCCCGATAGATGAATTGTATCCGGTTGCTTCAGAAAGATCGGTTGGAAAAAAGGTAAACTTCAAGGGTAAGGATTATGAAGTTATTGGCCTTGAAACTGCCGTTGCAAAAAAGCCCGATCTGGCAATTTTTTCTGCCGGAGGAGGAACTTCCCTGGAATGGGCTCCAAAATTTGCTGAAGCAGGAACTACGGTGGTAGATAATTCTTCAGCATGGAGGATGGATGCCACCAAAAAACTGGTAATTCCGGAAATCAACGCCAAAGAACTTACTGCCGAAGATAAAATTATAGCCAATCCCAACTGTTCCACCATTCAGTTATTAATGGCTTTAAAGCCGCTGCACGACAAATACAAGATTAAAAGAGTGGTCGTTTCCACCTATCAATCCATTACCGGGACCGGCGTGAAAGCTGTACAGCAGCTGGAAAACGAATATGCAGGAGAGAAAGGCGAAATGGCATATCCTTACCCAATCCACAAAAATGCACTTCCGCATTGCGATGTTTTTGAGGAAAACGGTTACACCAAGGAAGAAATGAAACTTACCAAGGAAACTAAGAAGATCCTTGGCGACGATTCAGTAAACGTTAGCGCCACTGCAATAAGGATTCCTGTTGTTGGAGGACACAGTGAGGCTGTAAATGTTGAATTTGCATCAGACTTTGATGAAAACGAGATAAGGAAAATCCTTAGCGACTTTCCGGGAATTACCGTTCAGGATAATCCAGATACCAATACCTATCCAATGCCTATTTATGCTGAAGGAAAAGACGATGTTTTTGTAGGCAGGATTAGAAGGGATTATTCTCAGCCAAATACGCTTAATATGTGGGTTGTGGCCGATAACTTAAGAAAAGGAGCTGCCACCAACGCGGTACAAATTGCCGAGTATTTATTAGAAAACAAGCTTATATAAATAGTTTTTTAACCTGTACCTTTAAAAATGCCTGTAGGACTGTAACCTGCAGGTATTTTTTCGTACTAATCATGCATATACAACAATTTTTAACTTTCTATGAAAAAAATAATAACAGGGATTTTTGCTGTTAGCCTTTTGGCCGGTTGCAACGATTCCAAAACTGAAAAAGAAACTGCTTTGAATTACCCTGAGACTAAGAAAGTCGATACTGTTACCAACTACTTTGGAACCGAAGTAAAAGATCCATACCGTTGGCTGGAAGACGATCGCAGCGAAGAAACTGAAGATTGGGTAGAAGCTCAAAACGAAGTAACCTTCGATTATTTAAAGAATATTCCATTTAGAAAAGAGCTGGAAAACCGACTTTCTAAACTATGGAATTATGAAAAAATAGGCGCGCCTTTTAAAGAAGGAGATTACATTTATTTCTTTAAGAACGACGGATTGCAGGACCAGTACGTGGTGTATCGCAAGCAATCTGAAGATGCAGCACCCGAAGTTTTTCTCGATCCGAATAAATTCAGCGAAGATGGCACAACTTCCCTTAGCGGCTTAAGTTTTTCTGAAAATGGTAAAATGGCGGCCTACAGTATTTCTGAAGGAGGAAGCGACTGGAGAAAAATTATCATTATGAATGCCGAAAGCACAGAAATTGCTGAAGATAGCATCAGAGATGTAAAATTTAGCGGAGTTTCATGGAAAGGTGATGAAGGTTTCTATTATTCCAGCTACGAAAAGCCTGAAGGAAGTGAACTATCAGCAAAAACAGATCAACACAGGCTTTTTTATCACAAATTAGGCACAAAACAGAGTGAAGACAAGCTGATTTTCGGCGGAAGTGAAGATGAGAAGCATCGCTATGTGGGTGGAAGCGTAAGTGAGGATAATCGCTACTTGTTTATTTCAGCAAGAAATGCGACTTCCGGAGGAAAACTTTTTATGATGGACCTTTCCCAGGATGAGCCTCAGATTATGACAATTATCGGCAATGAGGATACCGATACGTACGTGATAGATAACGAGGGCAGCAAGCTTTTCCTGGTCACCAACCTGGATGCTCCCAATCGCAGGATTGTTACGGTAGACGCTGCCAATCCGCAGCCGGAAAACTGGGAAGATTTTATTCCGGAGACAGAAAACGTGTTGAGCCCTTCCACTGCCGGCGGATATTTCTTTGCTGAATACATGGAAGACGCAATTTCCAAAGTAAAGCAATATGATTACCAAGGAAATCTTGTGCGGGATGTGGAATTACCAGGAATTGGTTCTGCAGGTGGATTTGGCGCCAAAAAAGAAGAAGATGTGCTTTACTACAGCTTCACAAACTATGTGACGCCGGGAACCATCTACAAATATCAGATTGAAGAAGGAACTTCGGAAGTTTACAACAAACCTAAAATCGACTTCAATACTGATAATTACGAAAGTAAGCAGGTGTTTTTTACTTCAAAAGACGGCACCAGAGTTCCTATGATCATCACGCACAAAAAAGGACTGGAGCTCGATGGCAAAAATCCTACTATTCTTTATGGGTACGGTGGATTCAACATTAGTCTTACACCATCTTTTAGCACGGCCAATGCCGTTTGGATGGAACAAGGCGGGATTTATGCAGTTCCAAACCTTCGCGGAGGTGGAGAATACGGTAAAGAATGGCACGATGCCGGGATTAAAATGAAGAAACAGAACGTTTTTGACGATTTTATCGCTGCCGCAGAATATCTTATTGAAGAAAATTACACCTCCAGTGATTATTTAGCAATCAGAGGTGGTTCTAACGGAGGTTTGCTGGTTGGCGCCACAATGACTCAACGCCCAGATTTAATGCAGGTGGCTTTACCTGCTGTGGGCGTGATGGATATGTTGCGTTACCATACTTTTACTGCCGGCGCAGGATGGGCTTACGATTATGGTACTGCAGAAGACAGCAAGGAAATGTTTGAATATCTGTACAATTATTCCCCGGTCCATAATTTGGAAGAAGGCACAGAGTATCCTGCAACACTTATAACTACAGGAGATCACGACGATCGTGTAGTACCCGCGCATTCATTCAAATTTGCTGCCGAATTACAGGATAAACAGGCAGGAAATAATCCTGCGTTGATCCGTATTGAAACCAAAGCCGGCCACGGAGCAGGAAAACCGACTAAAATGATTATTGAAGAATATGCCGATATTTTTGGTTTTACGCTATACCATATGGGCTACGAGGTTTTGCCAAACAAGGTGGAAGAGAAAGTAAAAGGATAAATTATTTTTAATTTAAGTCCAAACCTCACAGTTTTAAAAACCTGTGAGGTTTTTCATTATAAAACTCTTATTTTTAACTGTCTTGCACCGATTTCAATTCCCCATCTTTAAGCAAATAACCTTTTTCAGCTTTGTATAAAATTTCTTCGTCATCATCTGAATAAGCTTCCAAAATCTTATAATCTCCGTTTATTTCCGCATCAAGTCGCCTTAATTTTTCTTCATCATTGCAGGTCTTTCCTATTATTTTATAATCTTCATTTTCATATTTTGTTACAGTTCCAACAACTTTTAAGGGCAAAAGCTTTTCGAGATATTTGGTATAAACTTCAAAGCCGCCGGTAACGAGATAAACCTTTATCCCGGCCTTGTCTTTTTCAATAATATCGGCTACCATATCCTCCCTAAAATGTTCAGGAAATTCTACATTCCAGAATTGTTCTGCATATTTCCTGACCTGTTCCGGCGGAATTTTATTAAGGTAATCGTAAAAATTCTCCTTAAAATAAGTCTTACTCATAATCCGCAGCTTTCCAATAACCATGAGCAGGCCAATCTGAAAAAGGTGCACCAGCTTATAACCCTTTTTATAGCAAATAAATTTGAAGAATTCATCTTTTGATGATTTTTTGTATAAGGTCTGGTTAAGGTCGTAAACTATAATTTCCTGCATCTTTCTGATAAAAGTTGATTAGCTTTATCCAGAGAAAGATACTAAGATTCGTCTTCCTGACCTTAACTTTATCATTTTCTAAACAAGAGTTTAATCTGTTATGCTAAAACTTAAGAATGTAACCTTTGGATACGCCGAAGAACCGGTACTAAATAATATAAATTTTGAAGTTAAGCAGGGAGAAAATGTTTCGGTGATTGGTGAAAGCGGATGTGGAAAAAGTACGCTGTTACAAATAATTTACGGCCTTTATGATGTGCAGGGAGAAATCCTTTGGGACGGGGAGCAAATTTTCGGACCTGCCTTTAATTTAGTGCCCGGCCATGCATTTATGAAGTACCTTGCCCAGGATTTTGACCTGATGCCCCCACTAACAGTTGCCGAAAATGTTGGGAAATATCTCAGCAACATGTACCCGGTAAAAAAGAAACGGAGAATTAATGAACTTTTGGAAGTCGTGGAAATGACCGAATTAAAGGATATAAAAGCAAAAAATCTTAGCGGGGGGCAACAGCAAAGAGTAGCGCTGGCACGTGCTTTAGCAAAGAAGCCGGAACTTATTTTACTGGACGAACCTTTTAGCCATATCGATCAGTTCAGGAAGAATAATTTGCGGCGCAAGTTATTCGATTACCTGAAAAAGGAAAATATCAGCTGTATTGTAGCCACACACGACAGTACCGATGCACTTTCTTTTGCTGATAAAACTATTGTTCTTAAAAATCAGAAGATTTATGCGGAAGCGAGTCCGCAGGAATTATATGAAAATCCGCCGAATGTTTATGTAGCCTCTCTTTTTGGAGATGTAAATGAAGTTTTGCTGAAGAGTATAAAACCTTCAGAAAAGAGCAGAAAAAAGATCATTTTATATCCTGAAGAAATCAAATTCAGCTCAAAATCTGAAATAAAGGCAAAGGTAAAAAATGCCCATTTTCATGGTAATAACTGGCTCATCGAAGCCGATCTAAACGGGCAACATATATTCTTTATGCATTCTTCAGCATTAAAACCTGGAAGAATCGTGGGGCTTAAAATTTCGAAGAAGCTTATAGCATCCCGTTGCTAAGTTATAGTTGAAAATTTTAAACCTCACAGGTTTTATCCTAACAATCGATAGTTTTAAAAAAAAATTATTCCACAGAAACAATCTGGTTTGTTTTCCCGTTAAAGCTAAAATCCTCTCCTGCCTTTTTATCCTGAAGAATTTGTGCTATTGGCGAATTAGCGCCAATCGCGAAATATTTCTCATCGTTAATATCTATTTGTCCCGCGGGAATAGCCACTATATAATTTGCCATGTTGGTTCTTATAAGGCTTCCCAACTGAATTTGTCCTGAACTCTGCCTCTTCTTTGCCTTTTCCAGGGTTTCTCTAAGCATCTTAAATTGCTGTAATTGATTAGAAAGTTTATTCCACTCGATATTAATCATTTCCCTGCCGGTTTCGTACTTATCTCCTGCGCTGCTCTTGGATTCATTTTCAAGATCACTTTCCAGATCTTTCATTGCAGAAGAAATACTGTTAATCCTTTCCTGAACGTAGTTCCCGCAAGCTTCAAATAATTGCTGTTTTATTTTATTCATTTATGTGTTTCTTATAATTAAGAAGGTGATTTAAACGTGACAGGTTTTAAAAACCTGTCACGTTTGAAAAATCCAACACCTTACCAAATCTAATATTTTCCGGAGGAAACCAGACCTCGCCTATGAGGTTTACAAATCTTAGATAATCTCACTCAAGATTTAATCTCCCCAAATTGTTCATTTGCCTTACAATCCAGCTTTTACGTTGCTGAATATAATTGCTGGCAGGATTGGCTGAATATTGCCTTGGGTTAGGGAGGATGGCAGCAATGGCCGCTGCTTCGTATTGAGATAATCCAGTAGCAGATTTATTGAACCATGCCTGTGCGGCAGCCTCGGCTCCGTAAATGCTTTTTCCCATTTCTATACTATTCAAATAAACCTCCAGAATACGCTCTTTACTCCAGAAAATTTCGATTAAAAAAGTGAAATACACTTCAAAACCTTTACGTAACCAGCTACGCTGCGGCCATAAAAATACATTTTTGGCCGTTTGCTGAGATATGGTGCTTGCCCCGCGCACCCGCTTTCCCTTTTTATTATTTTCTATAGCCTTTTCTATAGCTTCCATGTCAAATCCATTATGAGTTGGGAAATTCTGGTCTTCACTTGCAATCACCGCCAGTTGCAAATTTTGGGAAATTTCTTCCATTTCTACCCAATCATGACGAATATCCTCCTGCGGATTTTCGAAATACCTGATTGCCATTAATGGCGTAAATGGGACGGGCACCCACTTATAGAGAATTACCATAAATATGGAAAACAGGAATAGTATTCCGATGAGTTTCAGAATAAATCTGAAGATTTTTTTTATCATTTAAAGTGTGCTTTAGAAAAAGGCAGATCGCGCTTTGTTGTGGAATGAAATTACAAAACTTTCTAAGTTGAATTAAGAGAACTTAAGGACAATATACCGAAAATTGGCAATTATAGACCTTTTTTGAAGTATGAAAAGAGAGGTACGAGGGACGAGGGACGAATTTTTCTCTTCTCATTTTCTCCTTAAGATAAGGCTGAAAAAAGGCAATTATAGACCACCGAAGATACGCAGAGTTCGTTTTTACCCTTCCGTCTTCATCAGCTCCATGCTGATGAAGCCACCTTCCCTTAAAAAAAGGGAAGGAGCTTTTATAAATTTGAATAGCATAGGGAAAACGGCAAAAATTAACCTTTTTTAAGTACGAAGTGAGAGGGACGAGGGACGAAATTTTTTTCTTCTCTCATTTTCTCCTTAAGACAAGGCTAAAAAATGACAATTATAGACCACTGAAGATAAACAGAGCCTTTTAGCCTTCCGTCTTCATCAGCTTTCGTGCTGAACATGAGTTATTTTCTTTACTTCCAGCATGGTTTCATTAACTTAATGTTCCACTCCTTTTTAAGGAGGGGTGCCCGATAGGGCGGCGTGGTTGCGTTAGGGATAGGAGTGGTTAGCTCCCGCTACACTTTTTTGTGGAGCGGGACTAAAAACGGATAGCCCGACCCCGTTTTTCACGGGGTAACGCCCAAAAACAATAAACCCGGAAAAAAATTCCGGGTTTTGTTGATAATTGTGATTTCCTACTCTTCTTCTATGGGTTTCATCTTAAAAGACTCCATGAACTTCGTAGTATAATTTCCTTCTATATAATCTGGCTCGTCCATGAGTTGCCTGTGAAAAGGAATAGTAGTTTTCACTCCTTCTATCACAAACTCGTCCAGAGCGCGTTTCATTTTATTTATAGCCTCTTCCCGGGTTTGGGCAGTGGTAATAAGCTTGGCGATCATGGAATCGTAGTTTGGCGGAATGATATAGCCACTGTAAACGTGGGTATCTATCCTTACGCCATGGCCACCGGGCGCATGCATATTGGTGATTTTTCCCGGAGACGGACGGAAGCCGTGATAGGGGTCTTCTGCGTTAATCCTGCATTCTATGGAATGCAACTGCGGGAAATAATTTTTGCCTGAAATTGGCACGCCGGAAGCTACCAGGATTTGCTCACGAATAAGGTCGTAATCGATCACCTGCTCTGTAATTGGATGCTCCACCTGGATACGCGTGTTCATTTCCATAAAGTAGAAATTACGGTGTTTATCCACCAGAAATTCTACTGTGCCCGCGCCTTCGTACTTAATATATTCGGCTGCTTTTACAGCTGCTTCGCCCATTTTTTTTCTGAGCTTATCTGTCATGAATGGCGAAGGAGTTTCCTCTGTGAGCTTTTGATGTCGTCTCTGTACAGAACAATCCCTTTCGGAAAGGTGACAGGCTTTCCCGCTGCTATCTCCAACAACCTGAATTTCGATATGTCGCGGCTCTTCAATGAGTTTTTCCATGTACATCCCGTCATTTCCAAAAGAGGCATCGGCCTCTTTACGGGCAGATTCCCAGGCTGCCTCAAGATCTTCGGGTTTCCAGACCGCACGCATTCCTTTACCACCTCCACCGGCAGTTGCTTTTAGCATCACGGGATAACCGGTTTCCTGAGCAAGTTTTTTACACTCCTTAAAGTCTTTTATAATTCCCTCAGAACCTGGAATACAGGGCACGCCAGCAGCTTTCATAGTAGCTTTTGCGGTAGCCTTGTCCCCCATTTTCGAAATCATTTCTGCCGAAGCACCAATGAACTTGATCTCATGCTCCTCGCAAATCTTAGAGAATTTGGCGTTTTCGGATAAAAATCCATAACCTGGATGGATTGCGTCTGCATTGGTTATCTCTGCAGCGGCAATAATATTTGAAATCTTTAAATAAGATAAATTACTTGGGGGAGGGCCAATACATACGGCTTCATCTGCAAACCTTACATGGAGACTTTCGGCATCGGCAGTAGAATACACGGCCACGGTCTTTATCCCCATTTCTTTGCACGTACGGATAATTCGCAGGGCAATTTCTCCTCTATTGGCAATCAATATTTTTTTAAACATACCTATTGTTTTTTTCTTCTGAAGAAGATTTTTCTTCAGATAAATGGGCAGTAATTATGAAGGATCTACTAAAAATAATGGCTGGTCGAACTCTACAGGAGAGGAATCGTCTACCAGTACTTTTACAATTTTACCGGATACTTCGCTTTCAATTTCGTTGAAAAGCTTCATTGCTTCAATCACACAAAGCACATCCCCTTCTTTAATACTATCTCCTACCTCAACAAAAACAGATTTGTCTGGTGAAGGTTTTCTATAGAAGGTCCCGATAATTGGTGATTTAACCGTAATGTAGTTTGAATTGTCTTCTGACGCTGATTCTTTTTTATCTGAAGAAGATGAACCAGACTGCTGTGCAGGTTCGGGTGCAGGCGAAGGAGCCTGTTGCTGTACCGGCATTTGCTGCGGCATCTGTCCCGCCATAGGTACATGTTGCACTATAGTTTCTTTATCATCTGAGCCGGTTTTGATAGTGATTTTTACATCTCCCGTTTCCAGTTTTACCTCACTGGCACCAGACTTGGCTACAAACTTTATCAGATTCTGAATTTCTTTTAAATCCATAATATTAAAGTGTTGGTTTTTTTAAGAATTATAAGCCCATTTAAGGTAAGCAGCACCCCAGGTGAAGCCACCTCCAAATGAGGCAAAAATAAGGTTATCCCCTTTTTTAAACTTTTTTTCGTAATCACTCAATAATAAGGGCAAAGTTGCCGAAGTTGTATTTCCATACCGCTGAATGTTCATAAGGACTTTATCGTCTTCCAGATTCATCCTGCCGGCAGTAGCTCCAACTATTCTCTTGTTGGCCTGGTGTGCTATTAGCCAGTCTACATCTTCGTTGCTGAGGTTGTTCTGTTTCATTATCTGTTCGCTTACCGCCGCCATGTTAGATACTGCAAACTTAAATACTGTTTTACCATCCTGCCGTACATAATGAAGTTTTTTCGCCACAGTTTCTTCTGTAGGCGGCATTAAAGATCCACCGGCTTCTATTCTTAAAGAATCTCTTCCAATCGAATCGCTACGAAGAATTTCATCTTGTAGCCCAAAACCTTCTTCATTGGGTTCCATAAGCACTGCACCGGCTCCATCTCCAAAAATAATACAGGTTGTTCTATCTGTATAATCGATTATGGAAGACATCTTATCTGCCCCTACCACAAGTACCTTTTTGTACCTGCCGGATTCAATATAAGCTGCACCCGTAGACATTGCATATAAAAACCCTGAGCAGGCTGCCTGTATATCGTAAGCAAAAGCATTAGTGGCTCCTATTTGTGTTGCCACATGAACACTAGTTGCCGCAACAGGTAAATCTGGCGTTACCGTGGCGACCAGTACCAGGTCTATTTCCTGCGGATCAAGATTTCTTTTTTGTAGTAGGTCTTTGGACGCTTCTATAGCCAGAAACGAGGTTCCCTTATTAGGATCTTTTAAAATTCTGCGCTCCTTTATGCCTGTTCTTGAGGTTATCCACTCATCATTGGTATCCACCATTTCCTCCAACATTTTGTTGGTCAAAACATCGTCGGGAACGTATGCACCCACAGCTGTAATTGCTGCTGTGATTTTATTCATAGAATCAATTTTAAAACACCAGTGTGCATGCCGCTGCACATATTAGTCCATTAACAGGAATGTACTAATTTTTCTTTTAAATGTGGTGCAAATTAAGGTCTTTTTAGGACTTATTCAACTAAAAACAAAAAACTCCCACGGCGTGAGAGTTTTCTTAATTTATTGAAGCTCTAAGACATTAAGCCTCTACTTCTTCTGTATTATCAATTAATACCTGACCGCGGTAATATAATTTACCTTCGTGCCAATGTGCTCTATGGTACAAATGTGCTTCGCCTGTTGTAGGATCGGTAGCTATTTTTGGTACCGAGGCCTTATAATGTGTCCTTCTTTTATCTCTTCTGGTTTTAGAGATTTTTCTCTTTGGATGTGCCATGGCTTGCTATTATTTAATCGTTTAGTAAATTCTTAAGTTTATCCCATCGAGGATCTATTTCATCCTCCTTATTTTTTTCTTTTTTGTCGATGCTAAGTTCTTCCAGTTTATCCAGCACGTCAGATTTTAAAGTACCATCTTCTACCCCGGGATGCACCCTCTTAATTGGTAGAGACAACACTATAAGCTCATAGATATATTGTTGTACGTTTACCTCAAACTCTCCATGCGGAATGATAAGTAAATCCTCATCTTCATCATTATACTCATCCCCAAACTTAATCACCAGAAACAGACTGCTGTCTATTGGTTGATCGTAGGGTTCGTTTGTAATGTCGCAATTTACATTTACCGTCCCCGAAGCTTTAAAGGTAAGCTCCATCATGGTGTTTTTCTTTTCAAACAGCAGGTCGATCTTTACATCTACACTGTTGAATTCATCGTACTCAAAATGATCAAAGAACTCATTATCAATATCGTACTCAAACTGGTGCTTCCCTAGCTTTAATCCCACAAAGGGGATTGTATATGCTGCTAATCTCCTCATCTCATACTCAGTTTCGAGCCCCGTGCCGTTAGGCTTAGGCGGGTGCAAAGATAAAAAATATAATTAATTAATTATCTTTTGTAAACAATTTTTTGTTAGTATCTTTTCTACCCTGCTTCTTTAAAGCATTCTGGGTAAGTTTCCTGTATTCCTTTCTGCATTTATAGATCTCAATAGCTTTGAAGACAGCTTCTTTAAAGGAGTTTATATTGGCTGAATTGGTACCGGCAATTTCGAAAGCTGTTCCATGATCTGGTGAGGTTCTCACCTTATTTAAGCCTGCCGTAAAATTCACTCCGTTGCCAAAAGAAAGGGTTTTAAAAGGAATAAGCCCCTGGTCATGGTAGGAAGCAACCACCGCATCAAAATTCTTATAATTCTTGGAACCAAAAAAGCTATCTGCAGAATAAGGACCGTAAACCAGCTTTCCTTTTTCCCTTATTTTATGTAAAGTAGGTTTTAGGATTTCTTCATCTTCTTTTCCTATTACTCCGTTATCTCCGCTATGGGGATTAATGCCCAAAACGGCAATTTTCGGCTTCTGAATTCTAAAATCCTGTTTCAGGGTTTCATGAATGATGTCGATTTTCTTCTGAATTAATTCCGGAGTAATCACGCTGGCAATATCTTTTAAAGCAACGTGATCTGTAAGAAGTCCGATTTTAAGAGTATCGGTGATCATAAACATTAGGCTTTCCCCTTCAAGTTCGCGGGCTAAATAATCGGTGTGCCCCGGAAAATTAAAGTTTTCGCTCTGGATACTGCTTTTATTTATGGGAGCAGTGACCAAAACATCAATATCATCATTTTTTAAAGCAGCGGTAGCCGCTTCTAAAGAAAGAAAAGCGTATTTACCCACTTCGGGATCTTCTTCACCAAAATTGATATTCACATTCTCCTTCCACACGTTCATCACGTTAATTTTTCCGTCTATTGCTTTGGAAGGATCATCTATTCCCTGGAAATTAAGGGACAGTTTATATTGCTTTTTCAGAAACGTTATAATCTTTGCTGAAGCAAAAATAACTGGGGTACAAAAATCCAACATCCGGGAATCGTCAAAGGTTTTAAGTACAATCTCGCTCCCTATACCATTAAGATCCCCTATACTAATTCCCAATTTTATCTTTTGAACTTGTTTCATAAAATTCCCGATATTTTATTTCTATTTTTACAACACAAATGTAACTAATATAATATAATCCATGTTTACGGGGATCATTGAAGAAGTGGGGGAAATCGTTTCGCTACAAAAAGAAGAAGAGAATTTACACATTAAAGTAAAGGCTACATTCACTCCCGAACTTAAAATTGATCAAAGTGTTGCTCATAACGGAGTTTGTCTCACAGTGGTTTCTATTGAAGATGATACTTATAAGGTAACTGCAATTAAAGAAACCCTTCAGAAAACAAACTTTGGGCATCTTAAAAAAGGAAGCTTTGTTAACCTGGAACGCGGAATGAAACTTGGTGACAGGCTGGATGGCCATATCGTGCAGGGACATGTAGACCAAACCGCAATTTGCACAAAAACTGAAGATGCGGGAGGAAGCTGGAATTTTACTTTTGAATATGATCCCGAAATGCAAAACATTACAATTGAAAAGGGATCTATTACTGTAAACGGGGTGAGTCTTACCGTGGTAAATTCAGAAAAAAACCGCTTCAGCGTTTCCGTAATACCTTATACCTATAAACATACCACCTTTGAAGACTTAAAAGAAGGAGATAAAGTAAACCTGGAATTTGACGTAATTGGAAAATATGTAAAGCGAATAAACGAGTTGCGTTAATCTTCTTTTTTCTTCCGAAGATGATAACCACCCAAAAGAAGCCCCGAAGCAATTAATGCTGAAATCCCAAAATCTATAGGAAGACCCGGTGGCGGCGGAACACCAGGTCCGCAATTTCTTGGTGACACACATTGACCATTACAAAGCCGAGTACCATCAGGACACGGCTCTGGAGGGTCTTGAGAAAATCCCTGAAATCCGGAAAAAAACAACACGGCACATAAAAGGAAAGTCCGTAATATTTTAAATTGTTTATTTCGTTCTATCATAATTTTCAAAACCTGCTTTGCAATATTAAGCAATAAAATTTTCTTAAACCGTCTTATTGACGTAAACAGGAGTTCAACTACACAAGTTAATATTCTCTGTTTCATTTATCTAAAGAAAATTCCGACGTTTTAGTTTGCTCTCAAGTACTTCAAAACAGAGGACTAATCTTTATGCAAAAATATTATTCTTAAAGTTTTCGCCAAGATAGCTCTTTCCGAACAAGCTTTGGGCCAAAGACATGATTTCGTAAAGAAACTTAGTCACGCAACCGATTGTTGCATTATCATTTTTAATTATCTTAACAACTTCAACCTAATTCTTAAATGATGAACCCTAAATTATTCCTTTCCTTTTTTGCACTCTGTTTGTGGTTTTTGCCAACAACTGCACAACAGCAAGATTATTTTCAAAACCCGATCCTGGCTGGATTTTATCCCGACCCCGCGATCACAGATGATGGAAATGGCAACTATTACATGGTACATTCCACTTTTGCATTCTATCCGGGCATTCCCATTTTCCACAGTACAGATCTGGTAAACTGGAAGCAAATAGGAAACGTTCTGGACCGGCCTGAACAACTGGAGCTGGAAGGATTTGGAGTTTCACGGGCCGTTTTTGCTCCGGACATCAGTTTTAATAATGGTACCTTTTATGTTACCTGCACCATTGTGGATGGTAAAGGAAATTTTGTAGTAACTGCAAAAGATCCGGCTGGCCCCTGGTCCAACCCCGTTTGGCTTCCCGAAGTACAGGGAATAGATCCCGGATTGTTCTTTGATGAGGAAAAATCTTATATAGTTTACAACGGAGACGCACCAAACAATGAGCCCTTGTATGACGGGCACCGCACCATCCGTATGTTTGAATTTGATAAAGAAAACCTGAAAGTAAAAGGAGAAAACCGTATCCTGGTAAATGGCGGAGTGGATATTTCGCAAGAGCCGGTTTGGGCTGAAGGACCACGAATTTACAAAGAAAACGGATATTACTACCTTATGACTGCAGAAGGTGGTACAGCCGTAAATCATACCGAGGTAGTTTACAGAAACAGGAATATTGATGATGATTTTGTTCCTTACAAAAACAACCCTGTCCTTACGCAGAGACATTTAGATCCTGAAAGGAAGAATCCCATTACCTCCGCCGGACATGCAGATATTGTAGTTGGACCGGATGATAAGTGGTATGGAGTTTTTCTAGCCGTGAGACCTTATGAAGGTGATTATTATAATACCGGAAGAGAAACATTCCTGGCACCGGTAAAATGGGTGAACGACTGGCCTGTATTTGATCTGGGAGGTGAAGAAATTAAATATCAGTATCCTTTACCTGAAGGAGTGGAAATTAATGAAGATATTTTTCCTCTAAATGGAAATTTCTCCTTTACCAAAGACTTCAATAACGAAGAACTTGATTTTCACTGGCTATTCCTTAGAACTGTCAAAAACAAGTGGTACAGTTTAAACGAAAGAAAAGGTTTTCTGGTTATGGAAACCCGGCCCGAGACTGTATCCGGCACTTCTAATCCCAGCTTTGTAGCCCACAGGCAGCAGCATCTTACCGGAGAGGCTTCTGTATCTGTAGATTTTACTACAGAAAAAAGCAATGAAAAAGCCGGTTTATTAGCTTTTCAAAATGAAACACATTATTATTTTATCTGCAAATCTTTTGCTGAAGGCAAAGAGGTAATCGAGCTCTATAAAGGATCTGAAAATGAAGAAGTTTTACTTGCATCCGCTAACCTTGATGCTCCTGAAGCCATAGTAGAATTTAAAGTTGAATTTAATGAGGACAACTACAGGTTTTCTTATAAAACTGAAACTGAATGGAAGAATCTGGGAGGTGATTTAGACGGAAAATATTTAAGTACCCGCGTTGCCGGTGGCTTTGTGGGAGCAGTTTTAGGAATGTACTCCACTTCTAACGGAGCAGATTCTCAGAATAAAGCTGCTTTCGACTGGTTTAAATATACCGGAGAAGATGAGGTTTATAAAAACTAATTTTCGTTAAGGAAAAAGGTGATCTAAGCCTGGCAAAATTTTCAGCTCTTCAGGGTTTAACTGATTTTTTCAGCTAAAGCTCTCTCTACAGCACGAAAATTGCCATTTTTAGATCACCTCTTTATTTCTTATTCAGAAGTAATTTATTTCTCCCACTCGTCTGTTCTAAAAGGAGAAGCGGGAAAGCCTTCTTTATTATAAAGATTTGCTCCTTCAGGGTTATCTGCCCATGCATAACGCACAGCAACGGGATTTTTCACCTCAGGACTTGAAACAATCACCTTGTTACCCTTAATTTCGGCTTTAGCCCAGTAAAATTTCTTATCCTTACCGGCTATCGCAAACTGTTTAAGCTTTTTATCTTCACCTGTGGTTAAACCCTGCCCGGTGTTTTTGAAGGAGATGATAATAGAATCCCCTTTTTTGGCAAATGAAGTGTAAAGCGGCCCTCCGGGAACCACATCTTCATCGTAGGCCACATTTCTTGCTGCCTGCGCTAACCTCTCTCCTACAGATTTTTTATTTAGTGGATGAATATCATTCCACTCTCCTACATCTATTGCTCCCGCCATGCCGGTTTCAGGAACAGCTAGGGTTTCTGTTTGCGCCTCCCTTAAGCGGGCCCAGTTACTGTCTCCAGGCTGGTCCTTGCTTTCCATAAAATTTGTGAGTTGAACATAAAGGAATGGGAAATTTCCCTGATCCCATTTTTTCCTCCAATCTTCTATAAGCGCAGTAAATAACTCCTGGTACTCATCGTAGGAATCGGTATTGGATTCTCCCTGGTACCAGATTGCACCTTTAACCCTGTAATTTGTTAATGGATTTATCATGGCATTATATAAGCCAAGTGGTTTCCAGCGTATAAAAGTTTGACCGCGCAGCGTTGGCATTTCAGCGCCCAGTTTGTACTTCCAGGTTCCGGTGAGATCAATTTCCTCTTCACCTAACACCAATTTATAAGGTTTATCTGGCACAAAACCACCCCTGCCAGATTCGTTAATAACGCGGATACTTATTAAATTCTCTCCGTCTTCCAATACTCCGGCTGGAATTTCATAGCGCCTGGGCGGATACTGATAAGTTGTGTTACCAACAAAAGTTCCGTTAACAAAAACAGAATCGGCGTCCACAATTCTTCCCATTAATAGTTTTACGTCCTTTTCAGTCCAATTTTCAGGAATTTCTATCTTCTTCTGAAACCAAACCGCGCCGTTCTTCTGTCCCAGCTCTTCATCTGCCCAATAGCCCGGAATTTGCATTTCGTTCCACGAGTCGTCCTTTCCTGGCACTGCTTTCCAGTTCATAGAAATACCGGAATCCTTTTTATTCAGTTCACTGTACCATCCCCGGATACGAGCCTGATCGTCTTGTTCAATACTGTCTCTAAGCCGGCTGCTTTTAAATTTTTCTGCTTCTTCAAAATGTTCCGGAAATTTTTTCAAGGATTCTTCGCTAATCCAGGCTTCTACAGGTGAACCTCCCAAACTGGCATTTATTATACCCACAGGAATATTATACCGCTCATAAAGATCTTTTGCGAAAAAATAAGCTACCGCAGAAAAACTTCGGATATTCTGTTGAGATACCGCTTGCCACTCTCCTCCCTCTAAATCTTCATTTGCTTTACTAAAATCATAGGTCTTCGGAACCTGAAAAAAGCGCAAAGCATCATTAGAAGCACTGGCAATTTCTTCAGTATATAAAGGCTCCACACGACCCATAGGAAGTTCCATATTGGATTGTCCTGAAGCCAACCAAACATCGCCTACATAAATATCCTTCAGCTCAATTTCATTATTCGCACTAAGGTTCATTTTGTAAGGACCACCAGGTTTTAAACCTGAAACAGTGACAGACCATTCTCCTTCGGAATTTGCCGTTGTTTTGTATTCTTTTCCCTGGAATGAAATAAGAATGGGCTCCTCTTTAGAAGCCCATCCCCATATTTTTACATCTGCATCACGCTGAAGTACCATTCCGTCATTGATCAGTTGAGGTAAATGTACCTGAGCAAATACAGAATTATATAATCCTGCGAAAAACAGAACTGCAATAAAAAGATATTTCATAAAATTTTCACTTATTCTGCTGTAGCATCCTGTGCGGTTTCCTCTCCAGATTCAACCATAGCATTAATGGTTTGGATGCTTCCGTCTTCATTATAGTTAAGCTCCGTCATTTTAACGCTTCTTAAGTACGTTTTGCCTTCAGAAAGGGAACTATCATGATAAAATAAATACCATTTCCCTTCATATTCAACTATGGAATGGTGGTTTGTCCAGCCTAATACGGGCTCCAAAATCACGCCCCGGTAAGTAAAAGGACCATAAGGATTGTCACCGGTTGCATAAGCTATGTTGTGGGTGTCTCCTGTAGAGTAGGAGAAATAATAGGTGTCATTATATTTATGTACCCAGGCAGCCTCAAAAAATCTTCTCTCGTTTTCCCCGGTAAGAAGCGGCTCTCCATCTTCATCAAGAAGTTGTATTTCTTTTGGCTCTTCTGCAAAGCTGAGCATATCTTCACTCATTCTGGCAATCATTGGTGAAAGTGCAGGTTCGTCATCAGCCGGATAAATGTCTTCTTCTCCCTGATACTCATTGTTGCGGTAATCCTGAAGCTGTCCTCCCCAGATTCCTCCAAAATACATATAATACTCCCCATCTGTATCTTCGTATACCGCAGGGTCTATACTGTAACTGTTTTCGATAGGCTCCTGTTCCGGATTAAAAGGCCCTGCTGGATTATCTGCAGTCGCCACGCCAATTCTGAAAATATCATTTTCGTCCTTGGCTGGAAAATAAAAATAATATTTCCCATCTTTTTCTGCAGCATCTGGCGCCCACATTTGCCTTGAAGCCCACGGCACATCTTCAACATCCAGGACCACCCCGTGATCTTCAACCTCCCCACCTATGCTTTCCATTGAATAAACGTGGTAATCTTTCATATTGAAATGGGCACCTGTATCATCTTCCGGAATTCCGGAATCCCAGTCATGGGAAGGATAAATATAGATTTTGCCTTCAAAAACGTGAGCTGATGGATCTGCAGTATAATTATCAGTCACCAAAGGTTCTGAGGCAGACCTTCTAACGTTGTCTTGTGTTGCAACAGAATCCTCCTGTACAGCATTTTCTTCAGCATCAGTGTCTTTTTTTCCGTCGCCACAGCTCATTATTACAAGGGAACTGAGGATTGGAAGTGTGGAACGTAAAAAGTTCTTATTCATAATTTTTAAAGTTTTAACTTCTTATTAAGTTGGTTTTTAGTGAATATAACAAAAGCTAAATTATGAAAAACTTTACTCAATCGTATTCGCAATATTACATAATTTATTAAAAAACTGTTTTACAGCAATTTATACACTGTATTTTTCTCGTGGAATGTTAAAATTTAAAAAATTCTTCATTTTATCACGCAACCGATTGCGTTAAAACAATATTTATGTATATTTATCAAATCAAAAAATTTTAAGTGTTTATTTACATATATGAAACTTTTTATTACTAATAATTAGAAATACCACATCATGATCAAAAAAAGAGTATTAAAGGGAAAGCAAAATCCTTTAAAAAAAATGGTCTTCCTTTTTATGTCACTACTCAGTATAGCGGTAAGTGCTCAGGAAGTAACAGTATCGGGTACTGTATCTGATGCTATGGGGCCTTTACCAGGTGTCTCCGTTATACTTGAAGGCACCAATCGAGGAGTAGTTACAGATTTTGATGGTAATTACAGTATTACCAGTGTTCCGCCTACCGGAACCCTGACATTTAGTTTTGTAGGTTTTAGAAGTTCAAGTATCCCTATAGAAGGGAGATCTGTTATTAATGTAACTATGCAAGAAGATACTCAATCCCTTGACGAAATCGTTGTCGTTGGGTATGGTACCCAACGTCGTAGTGATGTTACAGGATCTATAGTTTCAACATCTAGTGAAGAACTAAGGGAAGTCCCTGCCGCCAATATCCAGCAACAACTGCAGGGTCGCCTCGCGGGAGTCGAAATACAACCTGTTGGTAACAGACCGGGAGCAGATGCAAGAATCAGGATTCGCGGGAACAGATCTATTACAGGAGATAATAGCCCTCTCGTGGTGGTAGATGGAATTCCATACCAGGGAAGTCTTACAGACATAAGTCCAAATTCCATTGAAACAATTGATGTATTAAAGGATGCTTCGGCCACAGTTATTTATGGTTCCAGGGGCGCAAACGGAGTTATTCTTATTACTACTAAAGATGGTGTAGTAGGAGAAACTACTGTTAACCTTGATACCTATACAGGAATTAATACAGTGGCTAGAAAATACAATGTCTATAGTGCAGAAGAATATCGCGCCTTACGTGATATTTCACCATTTCGCGAAGGTTACAGACCTAGGGAAATTGAAGGTATTGCGCAGGGAAGAGATACAGACTGGCAGGATTTGGTATATCAGGACGGTATAATTACAGATCATAATTTAAATATTTCTGGTGGTAGTGAAACTGCCCGCTTCTCTACCGGGTTAGGATATTTTAAAGAGACTACTGTTTTACCACTACAAGATTTTGAGCGTTACTCATTAAGAGCTAATGGGGATTTTAATGTAGGGGAAAAAGTAAGCATAGGAATTAGTACCCTTAATAATCTAACGATTACCAACGGTTCTCAATTCGGTTTGAACGTATTTCCTCTTTTAACCCTTAGTCCCTTAATGCCTCCGTATGATGAAAATGGAGATATCCTTGTAACTCCAGCCGGAAACATTGATGATCAGGAATCTACTTATAGCCCACTTTTAATAAGGGAATATGAAGGAAGCTGGGATGACAGAGTACGGACTCTTTATACCTTTAATACCGGATATTTTGAATGGGAAATTATTGATGGCTTAGCCTATAGATTAAATGCCGGAGGTTATTATAGGCAGACACAAAATGCACAATTCCAACCTCAGGACATTCCTGCACAACCCTCTTATTTTAGACCCAACCAGGGAAATACAGCATATGTAGGAAATTCGGAATCCTTCGGTTATACCTTGGAAAATTTAATTACTTACAAAAAAACAATTGCAGAGAAACATAGAATAGATGCCACTCTTTTGTACAGTGCACAGGAAGATCAAAATTACAGTACTAATGTCCGGAAAGATTCTATAACAGCCGATTTTGTAAGATTTTACAATCTGGGAATATCTTCCCCTTCCCCAACTGCAGAACTGGGAGGAGGTGAATCTTCCTGGCAACTGGAATCACAAATGGTACGTTTAAATTATGCATATGATGATCGATACCTTCTAACAGTATCCGGTCGTAGGGATGGCTCTTCCAGACTGGGAGAGGGTAATGAATTCCATTCCTATGGTGCATTTTCTTTAGGTTGGAACCTTCACAACGAAGCTTTCATGGAGAATGTTGACTTTATAAATAATTTTAAATTCCGGGGAGGCTTTGGAGAAACTTCCAATCAGGCCATTGCCCCGTATTCTACTTTGGGGGGGGTTAGTAATACTATTAGCGGAGTTCCTGTAAGGTATAACTACGGTCAATCCATAGTACAGGGATTTTATATTCTTAACATCCCGGATCCAAACCTGGACTGGGAATATACCCGGACACTCAACCTCGCAGTTGACTTTGGCTTATTTCAAAATAGACTTTCAGGAAGTGTAGATTGGTACAATGCCCGCACTCACAACATTTTATACGGCCAACAATTACCTGCATCCTCAGGAGCAGTCGGTAGCTTTGTTACAAACGTTGGTGAAATGACCAACCGCGGTTTGGAAGTAACACTTTCCGGAGATATACTTAGACCTTCAGATCCAGATGGTTTTTCTTGGGAAGCCGATATTAACTGGTTTTATAACAGAAATGAACTGGAAAAATTAACGAGTGGTTTTCAACGAGACATAAATGCTGGTCTCCACATAGGAGAACCAATAAGTGCAATTTTTGATTACAATAAATTAGGAATATGGCAACTGGATGAGGCTCAGGAGGCAGCAGATTATGGAGCTGTTCCGGGGCAACTAAAATTGGAAGATATTAATAATGATGGTGTAATTGACCAAAGCGATAAATCTGTTATTGGAAGTGCAGAAGCAGATTGGCAAGGAGGTATCACTAATCGTTTTACCTGGAAAGGCTTTGATCTTTCTGTAGTAACTTATGCAAGAATAGGAGGCACGTTAATAAGTCAGCCTCACCAGACATTATCCAGTTATTTAACAGTTAATGACGGAAGAAGAAATCAAATTAAAGTTGATTACTGGACGCCAAATAACCCTACTAACTTTTTTCCTCAACCTGCAGAGCAAATAAGCCCGCAATCTGATGCCTGGACTACTCTTGGGTATTTTGATGCCTCCTTTGTAAAAATTAGAAGTATTAACTTTGGTTATACATTAAGCCCTGAAGCTCTTGAGAACACCTTTGTAAAAAGTCTCCGTTTATACGTGACCTCTCAAAATCCTTTCTTACTCTATTCTCCCTATGTAGATAAAGGCGGGGTAGATCCCGAACCTACAAGCACTTTTAATAATAGTCAAGGTGTATCCAGTCCGGGGAATTTAAGCGGAAGTGCACTTGTAATTTCAGCCGGAACTCCACCAACAAAATCTTTAATTTTCGGTCTTAATTTTAAATTTTAAAAAAATAATAACATGAAATTGAATTTTAAACTAACTGGAATAGGTTTACTCCTTATAACCTTGTTCACAACAAGTTGCGAGGAGGATTTCTTACAGGAGGAGCCTTATACAAGTTTTACTCCTGAATATTTTAGAACCCAGGTTGGCCTGGAAGATGCTATTAATGCTATATATGCAGGTTTAAGATATGATTTTGGCCCCAACGGAGCCCTGGCCATTACCACAGTAGGTACTGATGAATGGACCTATGGAGATCAGCCCGCTACAGGTCAGGACGGTGATGTATTAAGATTGGGAACATATACGCTAGACGCAAATAATGGTGCTATTCTAACACCCTGGAATCGTAACTTCTCCAACATAAACTTGGCAAATGCCGTACTGGAATTTGCTCCTGAAGTCAATATGTCGGAAAACACCCGGACCCGTATTATGGCCGAAGCACGTTTTCTTAGAGCGCAATATTATATCCTACTCGTTCAACAGTTTGGAGCGGTTCCGGTAAACCTGGGAGCAGGAGATCTGGAGTACAATAACAGCCCTACAAACGAATTCTATCGCCTACCTACAGATGAAGTTCTGGTTAAAGATTATGAAGCGATGATAAGTGACTTAATCTATGCAAGTGAAAACCTACCCGACCAACGTCCCTCCAATGCATTCCGCGTTTCCAAGGCTGCAGCATTACACTTACTGTCTAAGGTTTACTTATTTAGAGGCTATTCTTCTGTAAGCCAATCTGGTGATTTTGAAAATTCTCTTGCAGCATCCGAAGATCTAATTAATAATAGTGGTGCATATGGAACGGGATTATTAGAGGATTTTGGAATGGTACATCAGGAAGGTAATGACTATAACAGAGAAATTTTATTTTCTGTTGAACGTTTACCGCTTAATGACAATGCTAATGAGGTTGCTAATCCCGGCAGTGACTTTTCAAATAAAGTTAATATTGCAAATAATATGTTTAATGCAAACTACACCGCCACTATACCAAGTAACTATCCTAACAGTGCGCTTGCAGGCCAGCAATTAATAGATAGCAGGCCCTTTCAATATGGACGACCTTTGAGAAGATATGCTCCGCTTCCTTATGTTTACGAAGTAGCATTTGCCGACAAAGTTAACGACAGTCGCTATAATAATTCCTTCCGAACTGTATGGTATGCAAGCACGGTAAACGAACAAGGTACAGATGCCTATAACACCTATGCTGAAAGAATAGCTGAATTAGGTCTGGAAGTAGGAGACACCGCTATATATTTGGCGCCTACAGATGCTGAAGCAGACAGATTAAAACCCGTTAAAAACTATTGGGTATTAGGCCCGAGTGACTACTATACCAATCAAAATCCGGCGATACAAGTATATCCTAACTTAAAAAAATATGATGACACACAACGAGCAGCCTTTAATGATGTATCAGGCAGGCCGTTTATTGTAAGTAAGTTTTCCGAAGCCTACCTCCTGGCGGCAGAAGCAGCATTCCAGTTGGGACAGCTAAACAAAGCTGCAGATTATCTGAACGTAATAAGGGAGAGGGCAGCATTTAGACCCGAATTGACTTCAGAAGAGGTAGAGGAACGGAGAGAAGAAATGAGAATCACCTCCTCTAATGTTACCATGGATTTTATCCTTAATGAAAGAACAAGAGAATTGGTTGGAGAAAGTATGAGATGGCCCGATTTAGCCATGAGAGGTATGCTGGTAGAAAGGGTTAGAGAATATAATCCAGATGCAGCACCCAACATTGAGCCATACCATAGGTTACGGCCAATTCCTCAATCTCAGTTAAACAGTATCTCAGATCCAAATGGTGAAGAATACCAAAACCCAGGCTATTAATAAAAATTATTAACAATGAAAAATATTAAATATATTCCAATTATAATGGTATCTCTTTTTACAGGCTTCACCTCCTGTACAGATGATTACGAAGTGAATGTCCTAGATACTGGTGATTACGACGAAACAGAAGGGCAGCTACAGGAAACTGCTGAATTCCCTGTTGGATTTGCTATAAACTATTCCAGTTTTGCGAACAACCCTGAAATTCTTGAAGTAGTAAGTCAGGAGGCAGATAATGTTACCTTGGAATACAATATGAAGCACGGAGCTATTGTAGATAATAATGGCAATTTCAATTTCTCAAGGGCAGATGAAATGGTGGCAGCAGCAAAAAATGCTGGTCTCAATATTTTTGGCCATACCCTGGGATGGCATTCTAATCAAAACGCCATCTACTTGAACAGCCTTGTTGAACAATCCGGTGGTGGTGGTGGCAATAATATTGATAACTTATTGTTAAATCCCGGCTTTGAAGAAGGAGAAGGAGATGAATTCACTAACTGGGGAAAATATAATGGAGGAAGTCTTCTGGTTGCTGCAACAGAACCCGATAACGTTAGAACCGGTGATAGGGCATTGCAGGCCACCGGGGAAGGACAGGATGCCTGGAGAACACAGTTCGTAAGCGACGCCGTAGCCACCACTGATGGAACTACTTATACCTTTAGTATTTGGGCAAAAGCAGAATCTTCAGGAGGAAATATAAGATTTTCCACTACTTCTTCTGTAGGTGCTCAGTATTCAGGAGATTATGAAGTAGGCACAGATTGGTCTCTCCTAAGCTGGACATTTACGGCAAACTCTGCAGAAACCGGTATTGCCTTAGATTTAGGAGCTTCAGCCATGACTTATTATCTCGATGATGCACAATTTTATGATCCTAATGCAGAACCTGAGGAAACTGAAGGTTCTG
The DNA here is from genome assembly GCF_031846505.1 of Autumnicola edwardsiae. Classification (NCBI taxonomy): domain Bacteria; kingdom Pseudomonadati; phylum Bacteroidota; class Flavobacteriia; order Flavobacteriales; family Flavobacteriaceae; genus Autumnicola; species Autumnicola edwardsiae. The sequence goes on along the minus strand of NZ_JAVRHP010000002.1, from coordinate 41,393 downwards.
ATACATATCCGGTAAACGGAGGACTTGAAGAAGGGGAAGGAGATGAATTCACTGGCTGGGGTAAATACAATGGAGCCAGCCTCCTTGTGCAAACTACAGATCCAGAAAATGTAAGATCAGGCGATAGGGCACTACAAGCTACAGGAGAAGGTCAAAACGCCTATAGCACTCAATTTGTTAGTGATCCTATTCCTACTACTGTAGGTGAAGAATATACCATGTCTGCGTGGATAAAAGCTGAATCTTCAGGAGGAAATATAAGATACTCCACAAATGCAGCGGCAGGAGCTCAGTATTCAGGAGATTTTGAAATTGGTACAGAATGGACCAGATATACCTGGACATTTCCTGCAAATGACTCTTCCACAAGAATTGTTTTCGATATGGGAGCCTCAAGTATGACTTATTACGTAGACGACATAATGTTTGTTGAAGCAGGCTCTGAAGGAGGTTCTGAAGGAGGTGATGCAGCACAGGTAGTAGACGAAGCATTGAAAAATTTTATCACTGAAACAGTAAATCACTTTGAAGATGATGTAAATGCCTGGGACGTTGTTAACGAACCTATGGCTGATGGCGGGAGCGGTTTACGTACAAGCCTAAACACCACTGTAAATAGTGAGGCCACAGATGTCTTTTTCTGGTCTGACCATCTTGGCAGAGACTGGGCTTTAAAGGCATTTCAATATGCTGAAGAGGCCGATCCTGAGGCCGATTTATTTATTAATGATTATAACCTGGAATCAAATCCCGCTAAGGTAGATTCTCTAGTTGCTTATGTTCAGGAACTAAGAGAAAAAGGAGCAAAGATCGATGGTATTGGAACACAAATGCATATCGGAATCAACACCTCTCAGTCAGGTATTGATGATATGTTTCAAAAACTTGCTGCAACTGGATTACAAATTAAAGTTTCTGAACTGGATGTGAAAATCAATCCTTTTGAAAAACAAGGATTTACTCCTACCCCTCAGCTTTATGGATACCAGGCGGCCATGTATGAATACGTGATTAACTCTTACCAAAGAAATGTACCCGCAGAACAACAATACGGCGTTACCTTCTGGGGAGTATCAGATAAAGATAGTTGGTTAATCTCTGATGGTCGGGCAGAATTCCCTCTACTCTTTGATGAAAATTATGAAAAGAAAGCGGCTTACTCAGGAGTCTTACAAGCATTGAGCGAATAAAATAACTGTGTTTATTAATTACTAGTAAAAGAAAGCCGTCTCATTTATAACGGTGAGGCGGTTTTATTGGCGACAATGTGAGATAGAATTATGCTCTAATTAGAGCAATAATTGAAGGAGCTATTTAAGGATTAATAAAAATGAAGTTTAAGTAGAAAGTAGTTAGTTAGAGTTGAGTAATAGTTATCTCGTGATGAGAGCTGCAAACCGTCTTCCTTAATTGTGGAGGCGGTTTTTAGTTTTATATTCCTATTTAAACATGAAAGAAATTTTATATTTGCAAAAATTTGTACTACATGTCCCTTATTTTCAGAACAATACTTTTTATCTGCTTAATTTTTATCGCAGGTTGTGGCCGGGATGAAGTAAAAAGAAAGACTTCAGACGCAGAAACCCTGTTTACCGAGCTTGACCAATCCAAAACAAATATAGAATTCACTAATACGGTAAAGCAGGATTCCGCGTTTAACTATATCAATTATCCTTATGCTTTCACAGGCGGAGGTGTTGCTGTTGGTGATATAAACAACGACGGTCTTCAGGATGTTTATTTCACTTCCAATCAAAATTCCAATAAGCTCTACTTAAATACCGGCGATTTTAAATTTGAAGATGTAACGGCAGAAGCCGGAGTAGAAGACAGTAATGGCTGGACCAGCGGAGTTACTATGATAGACATTAATAACGATGGCTGGATGGATATCTACGTATGTAAATCTGCCTCTATTGAAAATAGTGTTCTTCGGAAGAACAAGTTGTTTATCAATCAAAAAGACGGAACTTTTAAAGATGAAGCCGAAAAGTGGGGGCTGGATCATAACGGATTCTCTATTCAGGCTTACTTTTTTGATTTTGACAAAGATGGTGACCTGGACATGTACCTGGTAAACCACCGGCCTGATTTTGGGAACACAAACAAAATTGAGTCTACAGGTGAAAAGCAATATTTCCCTGAAACCTCAGATCACCTGTTTAGGAACGACGGTGGAAATTTTACCAATATCACACTACAGGCAGGTATTATCAACAAGGAATGGGGACTTAGTGCTTCTATTGGTGATTTTAATAACGACGACTGGCCAGATGTTTATGTGGCTAACGATTATATTGGCCCGGATTTTCTTTATATCAACAACAAGAACGGAACGTTTTCCAACCAGATCAACACCCGTTTAAAGCACATTTCCTATAACAGCATGGGCTCTGATTATGCTGATATAAATAATGATTTCTTACCCGATCTCCTGGTTCTGGACATGCTCGCAGAAGATCATCAGCGGGGAAAACAAAATATGGCGAGCATGAATACTGAAGGTTTCCGGACTATGGTAAATTCCGGTTACCACTACGCGTATATGTCTAATGTACTACAACTAAACAATGGCAACGGTTCCTTTAGCGACATTGGGCAGTTGGCGGGTATTTCAAAAACCGACTGGAGCTGGGCACCTTTAATTGCCGATTTTGATAATGATGGATTTAAGGATATTTTCATTTCAAACGGAATAGAACGGGAACTCGGGAATCAGGATTACAGGACAAGGGTAAGAGAACTTCAGCAAGAACAGGAAAATGTTACCTTTTCTGAAATGATGGAAATTATGCCTTCTGATGAACTTTCTAACTACGCCTTTAAAAACAACGGCGATTTAACTTTTGAAAATAGCACCACTAACTGGGGATTGGATAAAAAAATAAATACAAACGGAGTTGCTTATGCCGATTTTGATAGTGACGGTGACCTGGATCTGGTTCTTAACAATTCTTCTGGAAATGCAGCTGTCTACAAGAACAATTCTGTAGGTAATTTTATTAATATAAAGCTCACAGGAAGTGAAAATAATATTAATGGTATTGGTACAAAAGTAAAAGTGTACACCCCTGAAAATCAACAATATCAGGTTCTTTATACCTCCAGGGGGTACCAATCCTCAGTAAGTAACATCCTGAATTTTGGGATAGGTGAAGAAACAGAAATTGACAGGATTGAGGTAATTTGGGGAGACAATTCGGTCCTGGCCGCAGAAAATATAGAGCCAAATCAAACAATTACCTTCAGCAAAAAGCAATATAAAGGTGACAAAGAGCAACCCTTAAAGTCCGCTCAAAATTTCACTCCTGTAGATCCGCAAAGGCTTGGGATTAACTTTAAACATGAAGAAAACACATTTAATGATTTTTCGAGGCAGGCTTTACTCCCTCAAAAACTTTCAGAACAAGGCCCTGCACTTCAGGTTGCAGATATTAATAACGACGGACTTGAAGATTTCTTTATTGGTGGTGCAGCAGGACAGCCTGCCCAAATGTATATTCAGCATAAAATAGGTAGATTTGAAAGTATAAATCGGCAATTTTGGGAAAAAGAGAAAGATTTTGAAGATAATGCCGCTCTTTTCTTTGATGCAGATGGTGATGAGGATCTCGATTTGTATGTCACCAGCGGCGGTTATGAACTAGACGAGAATGATCCCCTTCTACAGGACAGACTCTATATTAATGATGGCAACGGAAACTTTACTGTAAGCCAAAAATTGCCGAAAATGAGCACTAGTTCAAAAACCGTACGCGCAACAGATTTTGACAACGACGGAGACCTGGATCTCTCCATTGGAGGCCATCATATCCCCGGAAAGTATCCTTTGGCGCCAAGATCTTACCTCCTGGAGAACGAAAATGGGCATTTTAAGGATATCACCCAGGAAATCGCTCCGGAATTACTGGAAATAGGTATAGTAAACGACCTTATTTTTTCAGATTATGACAATGACGATGATGAGGACCTTATTGTTGTTGGGGAATGGTTTCCAATAAGCATTCTGGAGAACAGAAATGGCAAATTTGCACTTAAATCCATACCAGATTTTGAAAAAACTGAAGGCTGGTGGAATACTGTAAAGGAAGTTGATATTGACAGAGATGGAGATATGGATTATTTAGTAGGTAACCTGGGAGAGAACAACAAATTTCATCCTTCTGAAGAAAAACCACTCCATATCTACGGAAATAATTTCGACAACAATAACACCTACGATATGGTATTGAGCAAGGTTTACCAGGGTAAATTAGTGCCAGTACGGGGAAAGGAATGTTCTACAGTACAAAACCCCTTTGTTAGTGAAAAAATACCGACTTATGAAGAATTTGCATCTTCATCACTACAAGACATTTATGGGGAAGAAGAAATTTCCAACTCCTATCATAAGGAAGTATACACCTTCAGTTCTATTATTGTAATAAACAATGGAGATGGCAGCTTTACGAAAAAGGAGTTACCCACTAAAGCCCAAATTGGCCCTACAATGGATTTTCAGATAACAGACATAAACGACGATGGTTTTCCCGATGTTATTGGTGTTGGAGGAATTTTTGAGGCTGAAGTAGAGACTATAAGGTACGATTCTAACACAGGCTATATTTTAGTTTCAGATTCCGAAGGGAATTTACAACCTGAGAGGGATATAAGTTTCTATAACGGATATAATGTAAAGGGAATGGCAGGTATTAAGATAAGAGAAGAAGCCCACTACATAATGGCCAACAACAACGGTCCACTTACCATCTTTAAAAGGAAATAGGTAAACAGAAAATCTTATCTAAGACCAAAAAATCCTGCCGCCCGCAGGATTTTTTAGTTTGATAACATAGGAACTTTAGGTCTTACAAGCTTGTAATAACCTGTTTTTGCAAAGAGAACAGAAGTCCCAAAAAAATCAAATTGTAATTTTAACCATAGCTTACCGACTTATACTTCAATACTTTAAAATCATAGATGAATATTTGACTGAAATACCTGGAAGTGAAATTTGGCAGATAAACAGCAAATTTATTTTTCATTATATTAGTAAAATTGTTAAGCATGCTTTCGTAACAAATCCATTTAGCTTGAGGTTAAATTAAAACAACCTCCTGATTCCTACGAATCTTATTTGTCCTAATAGTTTTTCAATAAAACCATTAATAGATTTATATTGGAAAAACTTAAATCCATAAAACTTGAATAGTAAAATAAAGATATTCCCGCTTTTTCCTGTTTTGCTTCTTCTATCTTTTGCTTCGGTTTTTGGACAGGAAAAACCATTACACGAATATCACTTTGAAGCGCTAAAGAGCATACCCACACAACGGGCTGTAGCAAGTATTTCTCAGGACCGCCAGGGGTTTATATGGATGGGCACAAATGGTTTAGGGCTTAATAAGTTTAACGGTTTGGATTACACCTCTTACCATTTCAAGGAAGGGGATAGCAGCAGTCTAAGTAATTCCCTTATCCACACTACATATATAGATAAGAAGAACAGGTTATGGATAGGTACCGAAACAGGTCTTGATCTTTACAACAGAGATCAGGACAACTTTTTGCATATTAACCTCCCGGGAAGATCTACCCGTACCAGCGTCGCAGTTCACGCCATTCTTGAAAACAAGAACGGTGATATTTTAGTCGGGACACATCAGTATGGGCTATTTAAGATTAATTCTTCCACCCTGGTGGTTTCAAAAGTGCAAATAAAGGGTATTAGCGAGATCAGGAATTTTCTAATAAACAGCATCGCTCTTTTCGACAACAGGATCGTTTTAGGAACAGATAAAGGCGTCTTTGAATATCATAGAGAGGACGATATTATGGCTCCACTGAGTTTTATTACTTCCAAGGGTAAAGAAAAGATAACCACCCACATTAAAACCACACAAGTAGACAGCAAAGGAACCATCTGGTTGGGTAGCACCACACAAGGCTTATTTAAAGTTGACGGCAATGAAAACGGCCGGTATGTAATCGAGCACTTTCCTATTACCTCCAAAAGAATCCTCTCCCTGTTGGATACCCCGCGTGAGACCATTTTATGTGGAACAGAAAACGACGGTATGTTTGAGATAGATCGAAAAGGAAAAGTTTTAAATCATTATCTCAACAACAAATTTGACGATAATGGTATAAAATCGAATTCCGTTTGGTCCTTATTTCTCGATAATCAGGAACGCATATGGATTGGGTATTACAACAATGGTATAGGCGTTTATGATGAATTATACGACAAGTTTGCTGATCTTGAAAGCAAGCCGAATAATCCCAATTCTTTACAATCAAGTTCTGTCACCGGTATCGTAAAAGATGAAAAAGGCCGGCTGTGGATTGGTATGGATGGTGGTGGTATAGATGTTTACGATCCAGGTTCAGATTCGTTTACACATCTGCTAAACAATAAAAACAAGGTTGCAAATGGCCTGGATTCTCCAGATGTTCAAACCCTTTTTATGGACAGCAAAGGAAACATTTGGGTAGGCACCTGGGACTATGGGATTTATTATTTAGAAAAAGGATCAGATTCGTTTATAAATTATTCTGTTCAAAATACCAACGGAGAAATTGCTACAAATCGCATTTTAAGTTTTTCTGAAGATTCCAAAGGCATCATTTGGATCGGCACATTTTCCAGGGGAATTCATTCTTTTGATCCTGCTTCTAAGAAATTCAACATTTATAATCAGGAGCCTTTTATCAGACAAAGAATAAGCTATAGTGATGTAAGAAGGGTTTATGTAGATAGCCAGGACCACATCTGGATAGGTGGAAATGCGGGTCTTTTCAGGTTAAAAATTACTAATGGTGATTTTGACCTGGAGGTAATGTCACCCAGGTTTTATAAACACCCCGGCAGCCAGTTTCACAATAATCAGATACTGGACATCTATGAAGATTCTGCTAAGAACATCTGGATAGGAACAGATGGTTCTGGCTTATGCCAGTATGATATGAAAAATGATACCTTTTCCTGGATGAAATCTAAGATTGGGTTTAGTAAAGTCACCGTTTCATCTATTATACAGGATGACAATGGCGCCATTTGGACAGCGGGCAATAACGGATTGGCAAAAATTGACAGAAATGAGAACACTATCAGAAATTTTTCGATTAATGACGGTTTGCTGAGTGATGATTTTAATAACAATACGGCCTATAAAGATAATAACGGAACCCTCTATTTTGGATCATATGAAGGAGTCAATTATTTTGATCCGGAGAAACTAACCACTACTAAAAATACGTCCTCAGTTTATCTAACAGATTTAAAGATTTTTAATCAGCCGGTTTCTCCCGGACAGGAAGGGTCGCCACTGGAAAAAGTAATTTCTCAGACTAACAGCATCACGCTTCACCATTCACATTCGGTATTCACCATAGATTATGCTTCTATAGATTTTACAAGACCTGAAAAAATTCAGTTTGCTTATTATTTAGAAGGTTTTGAAGATGACTGGAATTATGTACAAAATACAAGGAGCGCTACCTATACCAATTTACCCGCAGGAAATTACACTTTTAGGGTAAAGGCGACAAACAGTGACGGGATTTGGGAAGATGATCCAAAGACTTTGAACATACAGATACTAAGACCCTGGTGGTTTACCAATATTGCTATTTTATTTTATATAACAGTTTTTCTGGTAATATGTTATGTTTCCTTTCGGTTTATTGATTCCCGTGTTAAATCTAAACGTGCTATAGAACAGGAACGGGCAAGACACCTTCACGAAGAAGCTCTTAACGACAAAAAAATCCAGTTTTTCACGAATATTTCGCATGAATTCAGAACTCCTTTAACGCTTATCCTTAATCCGCTTGAAGATATTTTGAAAGAAGAAAAGCTTCCGGATAAAATTAATGGAAAACTGAATATTATCAATAAAAACACTATAAGGCTAAAGCGCCTGATTGATGAGTTAATGGATTTTAGAAAACTACAGTTTGATAACATCCCCCTGAATATCTCCTGCTTTAACATTGGTGAGCTTTTATCTGAAAGTATTGATTACTTCAGGGAAGAGGCTCAGCAACGAAATATTGTCCTGTCACTGGAAATAGAAGAGGGTATTCCATCTGTATGGGCCGACAGAGGGAAGCTCGAAAAAATTCTTTTCAACATTTTTTCAAACGCATTTAAAAGCACTACTAACAACGGGATAATAACAGCGCTGGTAGCCACAAAGCAGGAACATCTTTTTAAACTGATAGACACCACGACTCCCCTGGAAGCACTCGAAATAAGTATTGAAGATACCGGAAAAGGGATACACCCTAATGAACTTAATAAAATATTTGATCGATTTTATCAAATAAAGGAACGCAATGAACAATATTACAGTGGAACGGGCATAGGGCTGGAGGTTGTAAAAAGTTTTGTGGCGCTACATAGGGGAGATATCCATGTGGAAAGTGAGAGAGGAGTTGGAACAAAATTTCGGATATTCCTTCCTATGGACAAAAATCAGTATAACCCTACAGATATTTCAAATTCAGAAACGATTAAGAAGATCCAGCCAGAAGAGAGAAAGGAAGCTGCTGAACCAGTAGTGACAGACCTTCAAAAGAAAACAATTTTAATTGTAGAAGATAATCTCGAGTTGCGAACCTATATAAAAGAAGAGTTGAATTCTGAATATAAAACAGTAGTTGCAGAAAATGGTGAGGAAGGTTTAGAAAAAGCACGAAAATATATGCCTGATGTTGTAATTACTGATGTAATTATGCCAAAAATTAATGGTTATCAATTTTGTTCATTATTAAAGAAGGATTTGAAAACAAGCCATATTCCTGTACTAATGCTCACAGCCAAAGCAATGACAGATGACTGGGTGGAAGGACTGGAAGCAGGAGCAGACGTTTACTTAAATAAGCCCTTTGAGATGAAAATTATGCGATCTCATCTTAAACAACTCATTACTAACAGGGATCTGTTGTTTTCTAAATACATGGGAAGTTTTAATAAAACAGAAATAGAACCAAACTCCACGTCGCTGGATCAGCAATTTATTTTAGACATTATAAAGCATACCAAGGAAAATATAAAAGAGCCAAATTTAAATGTAGAAAAACTGGCAGATGAATTTAACCTTAGCAGAAGCCAGCTCTACAGGAAAATAAAAGCATTAACAGGTCTTACAGCGAATGAGCTTATACGCAAAATACGTCTTGAACGGGCTAAGGAGCTCCTTGAAGAAAATGGTGTAGCTTCTGTTAGTGAAATAAGTTACAATGTGGGCTTTTCCTCTCCCTCCTACTTTTCTAAATGCTTTAAAGCACATTTTGGGGTGCTTCCTAAAGAAGTTAAAGATGAATGACAGACTTTCTTCCAAAACTCAAATTTCTTACCTTCAAAATTCCGGTTTTCAGCCTATAGTGTTGAAGAGTTAGGAGTGATAAACAGAGTTTTTAAGCCTACCTTCAAAAATCTCAGTTTTCGGTCTTCAGTAGAGGAGTGAATACATCCTGATTCTTCAATAAGATCATTTTATGGGTGTCTGGGATCCATCATTTAAACGTACAAAATGGTGGAGATAAAATTGAAAATAAAAAAACCGGGTATAAAAACCCGGTTCTACCACTTCAAAAAACTGTTAATTAATTCAAAGCTCTAAATTTATTCCAGTTCTCCTGTAAAATCTTCACTTACATCGCGACCGGCTAGACCATCAGCCACTCCTTTGTAAGCATGCTTTCTCTCGTAATTGGCGTCCCATACGTTGGGTGACTCCTCCGGCAACCAAAACTCATGCTCATTTTCGTTATCTGAGATATTCCAAAGTGTTACACCGTACCGTTGAGCAGCAGGAACATGCTCACTATAAGCGTCAAAAATAAATTGATACATATCTGCCTGATCTGCCAACTGCTCAGAGGTTGGTGCCGCTGTTCCAAGTCTCACATCAAGCTCAGAGATTTTGATCAATTTTCCGGTAGCTGCCATTTTTTGAAACATTTCTACAATATTTTCTCTGCTTGTAGTTAAAGAAACATGCATTTGAGTGCCAATACCGTCTACAGTAGCCCCCTCATTTTCTATATATTCAACATAATCAATTAAACCATCTAATTTTGCCATACTGGCTTCCAGATTGTAATCATTGATAAAAAGTACATCTGACGGTTCAGCATACTCACGCGCCAGATTAAAGGCGGTCACAGCATAATCTTTACCAAGGTATTTTTGCCAATAGAAGTCATCGCTTGCCAGATCTGTTACATTCCCGTCACGAAGGGTTCCACCTTCTCTCATTGGCTCATTAACCACATCCCAGGCAGTTACTTCACTTGTATAATGAGTAACCATTCCCACAATCCAGTCTTCCATAGCATCACCTATAACTTCAGCTTTCTCTTCATCTGACATTTCAATAATTACCGGACCGGTTCCTGTGGCTACTTCTCCATCGGTAAACACAACATTGTCTATATAGAAGGTAGCTGCAGAAGCACCAAAATCAAAAATAAATTTTCCACGGTCATCAGCAGTAACCTCTATAGTGCGCTCTACCTTTGCCCAAGTTGTTCCTACTTCAATAGCACCAGAATAATCAGCCGAGTAATCCGGGCTCTGTAATTCTACCTCTAAAGCAGAAGGAACATCAGCTTTAATGAAAAAAGACATAGTATATTCCGTTCCCTGCACCAGAGGCTCGTCAAAAGCATAAACCTGTTGTGCTTCGTAAGATTGCGCTTCAGTAGGATTTGTCAAAACCATGGCATAACCGGTATCACCATATCCTTCTCCTTCAGCTGTTACCGCTCTGGTAGATTCATTTCCATTTCCATTGCCATCCCAGCCATCAAGATTGCCTCCTTCAAAATCTCCATTTGCGATGAAATTCACCATTTCGCTTTCAGCATTCAGATCTACAACGCTCATATTACTTACATCAATGTAATAGGTAACGCCGGGTACATATCCCAGGTCAAAAGATAAATTAAAACTTGTACCGGTAAAGTCACTAACTGTGAATTTCACCTGCTGCCATTGTGAAGTAGTTTCAAAAGCTTCTGTAAAATCTCCTCCTGTGCCGTACCAATCCTGATAAGGATAATTATTCTCTAAGCCACCAAAAGAAATACGCCCCTGTCCAGGTTGATCTGACCTAATATAAAAGGAAACCTCATACTCATGACCTTCTATAACAGGAATTTGAGGTGTTGCCAATTGCAAATCATAGGGTTGTGCTGAGCCAGAACCTGCTATAAGCTCAATAGCTTGTGAATCTTCCGTTAAGCCTTCTCCCTCGACAACTGTAATACCGTCACCGGGATTGTTCTTTGCCCAACCATTAAATGATCCATCCTCTAATCCAGAGATATCCAATGCACTGGCTCCACTAGACCCAGGAATAACAGTAGGCGCTATTAAACTATTTAAATAACTTGCATTTTGATTTGCATGCCATACCAACGTATGACCATAAACATCTACTTCTGCCTGATTGGTTTGCGCAATGAAATCATCAATAGGCTCAAAATTTATCTCCCCTTCGGAATTTACCATGGCACCGTGTTTCATGGCATAACCTACAGTAACTTCATCAAAATTTTCGTCTACAATAGATCGATAAGTTTCATTATTCATATAAAGATCCAGCACAATACCGGCCCCAAGAACATAGTCTGAATAATTATTAAGTGGCTCATACCTACTTATCTTTTCTTCCAGTTCTAAAGGAAGCTCCGCTGTTGTTACCCTCTCATCTTCAGGTCTCTCTTCCCATTCCATAATTTCTTCTTCACAAGATGTAAAAATCATAGAAGAAAGAAATAGGACGGATAAAATTTTTATATTTTTCATCTTTTTTATTTTTAATTAGTTATTCCGGAAAATCAGTAACAATAGGCGCTTCTAAAGAAACGATTCTCCAATTATCTGTATATACCTGAACGGAGGTTTCTGAAGATGGGAATTCAACATCATCATTATATTCAGGAAGATCGCTGAGATTAAAATCAGAATTTTCAAAGAATATTCCAAAGTTCTTATAAGTAGCTGATTCACGATATTGCAGAAGATCTTCAAAGGTATAATCTCCACCATCGTTGAATAAATAAAAGTCTGTAAAAGGAACTGTAACCGTAGTCCATCCTTCTGTCTCAAAAGGAACTGCTTCTCCATCAACGATCCACGGAACGTAATTATAGACTCCACCGCTCCATTCACCTCCATTGAAGTTGTTGATCAACAGGATTTTTAAATATCCGCTGCCTACCCATGGTTCAGGAACATAAATATCGAATTGAAAAGCCACGTCTTCCAACGATGTTGTAGCCGGAATGAAAGGGGTAAATTGTGAGCGCCAGTTCTCATTACCTGAAGTAAATACTTCTGCTACACGATTTCTTCCGGCAGCAAATGAGGCAATGGTATCATTACGAAGAGGCAAATAGTTTCCCTGAGAAACATTTCCTTCACCAATAGGTTCCGATTTTAATTGCCCCTGACGAATTGTATTTCCGAATTCACCAAGTTCCCCCATTCCGTCAAAATTTAGGACGACACCTCTTTCTACATTGAAAAAAGCCGGAGAATAAGCCGCTCCGTTTGCAGATTCTATATACAAAGAGCCTCCTTCGTCCGAAACACCTTCAGGTACGGTAACCGTGAAAAATTCACCATCTTCTTCGTCAAAGGTAATTCCCTCTGTTACCTCTATATCCCCCGGAAATACTACTTTACTTACTTCAATTAAACCTGAACCATAAACCGTAACTTCTTCTCCCGCATTTGGTAAAGTGTGGGAAACATCATTAATGGATGGCGCTGCAGCCCGGATTTCAAAATCAATAACTGTTTCAGAGTTATCCTTTTCAAGACGAATAGTGTTCCGCACATCTTCTTCAGCCTCTATGGTAGGTGTATCTCCCGAAACACGAATCAACATCGAATTATCAGAAACATATACCGGGTTGATCGTTGTTTGATATCCGTTAATGTAAGCTCTTCTGACCCCTGTAAATCCAGAACCTTCGAGACGTAACAGCTGACCTATACGTACAAATGTAACTTCCCTATCGGGAACGTCAGAATTTACATCTTCCAAATATACTGCATCAATTGTTATGGGTTCTCCACTAGCCGCATCATCATCATCTGAACAAGCTGTAAACAACAAGCCGAAAATTATCATCCCTACAAGAGAAATATAGCCCCGGCTTTTCTTAAAAATATTTTCCTTCATCTTAGTTTATTTTATTCATTATCAATTTAATCATTGGAATAATTCGTCAGTTATTCGTTCTTCAGTGAATTCATAAGGTACAGGACCCTCTCTTAATAAGGGATTTTGAACGACCTCAGGTTCTGGATAAGGCAAAAAGAAGATACTCTCATCTGCATTTCCTACAGCGCGCGTGGTTACATCTCTTGTATCATCAATGGAAACGGCATTATTTTCAGCGTCATAAGTAAATGGAGTTATGACAGCTCTTTCCTGATTATCAATGTAATTTATTACTTCTTGTTGCTCATAATATGACCATCTCACCAAATCATACCAAAACTGTCCTTCCATCGCTAGCTCAACCCTTCTCTCATGTAAAATATCTTCAAAAGTAAGACTTGTTTTTGGCGCCAGGCCAGCTCTGTCCCGAAGCTCATTTACATACATTAAAGCCGTTGGATCGCTTGTAGAGCCATCATTGCCCAACACTGCTTCGGCATAATTTAAATAAACCTCACCCAATCTTAACATATAAGTATTTAAACCGGAATTTTGTCTTGTAATATCCGGATTATCTTTATTAGAACCTACTACCCCTTTTTTTACGTTAACGTATGTATTTTCGTGATCAACCAGGTAGCCTCCGTTTGCCTGATTAATTTCCGGGTAAAAATCTCCATCGGCCATCCATGTAGCTTCACGGCGTACATCGTTTCTTTCATATTCCTGCAGGACATCATAAGAAGCCCGGGTGTAATAACCATATGCAGCATTGTCACCTGTGATTTCTGATCCCAGCGCAAAATACGACTGATGTGTATTATTAACTCCATATTCTCCGTTAGGCACCCACTGAAGTGCGAACATAGACTCAGCGTTATTTTTATTTTCTATCATAAATAATTCGGCATAATCACTTAACAGTGCATAGGGCCCATCATTTATAGCCGTCGCTGCGGCCATTTTAGCTAAATTAAGAAGTTCCTGATTTCTTGTACCGCTATTTGGGTTATCGCTTAGTCCGGAATAAGATAAATAAAGACGCGACAGCATTCCATAGGCGGAATATTTAGTTATACGCCCAGCCTGCCCAGCCTGCTCCGGTAAATATTTTGCTGCATATTCTACATCACGTATGGCAAACTCAAAAACATCAGTGCGAGGACTTTTATTTATGATTGGATTATTTATTATTTCTGCCTGGCTTGTAGTAATTATTGCATCTCCCCATAGTGACGCTATGTACCAGTAAGCAACGCCCCTCATAAATCTGGCTTCAGCTATATACTGGCTTTTAAGTTCGTCTTCTACGCTGCTGTCCATTATCGAATTAATAGTGTTGTTTGACTGCTGAATGACGATGTAGAAAGATCTCCATGCCTCTACCAGGGGACCGGTTAAACCGGTTTCTGCCAGATCACTGAAAGGATACACGTAATCAGAAAATGGAGCATAGAGGTTATAGGAACGTCCATCTCCCAACCCAAAATAAAATTTGTCGTTAAAAGAAAACCACACCCTGTTATAGAGAGGTGCCGTTGCCGCCTGAAAATCTTCTTCAGATTGAAAGAAATTTTCTTTGGCAATCCGATCGTTAGGTTCTATCTCCAAATCGTCACTACAGCTATAGGAACCAAAGATTAAGGTTGCCAATAGCAGTTTAAAAAGAATTTTATTCGTATTCATATTATTTTTTTTAAAAGTTAACATTCACACCCAAAGTATAGATGCGAGGAGAAGGATATCTCCCATTGTCTATACCTGATAAAAGAACATTCTGATTAATTGCCCCTACCTCCGGATCAAATCCAGAGTAATTTGTAAAAGTATATACATTCTGTAAGTTCGTATATAATTTTAGATTAAGAAGCCCAAATTTCTCAACAAAATCCCGTGGAAAATTATATCCAAAAGAAATATTCTGAATTCGCAAATACGAACCATCTTCCAGGAATCTATCACTATATCTAAAATTGGAGGTAGAAGCTGCCGAAGAAGCTGCTATCCTTGGCATATATTGATCCCCGTCTACTATTTGAACATTACGATAATCATTTGGCCCGTTGGGATCAATAAGGCCTAGCTCAGCATAACCAAGAGCCGATTGTAATAAGTTCGTATTTTCCCGGGGGTTTTCTAAAAAACGTCTTTGGTAATTCACCACTTCGTTGCCATATAATCCGGAAAGCTGGACATTAAGGTCAAAGCCTTTGTATTTGAAGGTATTTCCGATACCGTAACTAAAATCTGGATGAGGATTACCAATATAGTCCCGATCCTGTTCATTAATTACACCATCTTCATTTACATCATCAAATATATAATCACCAATCCAAACACCGTTTTCACCAATCTCCATGCCTTCAGGTAAAGCGGTAGGTACTACTTCATCATTCTCATTTCTGTAGTAAAAATCTGTGGCCTCTTCAAAACGGCCGATCACTTTATAACCGTAGAACTGACCAATAGGCTGACCAACTGCAGTTCTTGTAACGATAGTTACATCTGAACCCTGCTGTAGTGTCTCGTTTAAAATTCCGGTATCTGTCGCTAATGCCAGAACTTCATTCCTGTTAAGTGTAAATACAAGGTTTGTTCTCCAGGAAAAGTCACCTGTATCTACGTTTACCGTATTTAGGGTTAATTCAAGCCCCTTATTTTCAAGAGACCCTATATTCACAAAAGGTGCAGTAGTGGCCCCTACACCAGTAGTTCCGGAATAATCAGGATATGGAGCACGCAATAATAAATTATCTGTTTTCTTGTAGTATACATCTGCAATAAACTCCAGACGGTTATTAAACATGTTAAGATCCAGACCAATATTACCTGAATATGTTGTTTCCCATTCTAAATCTTCGTTTGCAGTATTGGTAGCTAAAAGTCCCGCTCCAAAAGGAGTAGCTGATGCTCCATATATTGAAGTATAGGCAAAATTAGGAACATATTGGTTACCCACAGCTCCGTAACCCAATCGAAGTTTTAGATTATTAATATACTCATTGTCCTGAAGAAATTCTTCATTGGAAATTTTCCACGCTAATGCAGCAGAAGGGAACCATCCCCAGCGGTTACTCTCGGCAAATTTTGAAGACCCGTCATATCTTAAAGTTGCGGTTAATAAGTATTTATCATCAAATGAATAAAACGTCCTTGCAAAATAAGAACTTAAAGCACTTTCGACACTGGTGTTCCCATTTCTTGCAGTTGATGGATCACCTGCATCTAAATCTGTAGCTCCATTTGTTAAATACCCGGAACGATATCCGTACAGGTTTTCCCAATACGTTTGCTGGTATTCCTGACCAAGTATAGCATTAATACCGTGATCACCAAAAGAACGGTCATAAGTCAAGACGTTTCGGAAATTATAGTATTTATTGTAACTTTTTGTCCTGGAGCCTTCCCTGGTAGAATTTATAATAGCTCCAAATTGATAAGAGGGATTGAAAGTGTAATTATTAGAAACTCCGTAGTCTATAGAATATTCCGATCTTAATTTCAATCCTTCCACAAATTCAATTTCGGCAAATGTATTTGCCCTAATCCCAGCGCTCTCACTTCGGTTCTCCCTGATACTTGCCAGACCTACTGGATTATTTTGAGTAAACTCATCATCAACGGGACCATCAAACGTACCTTCCGCATTACGCACAGCAACGTTAGGTGTTTGTCTTAATGCAGTTAAAATTAAGGACTGCTCAGAAAAAGTTGTTGTTTGATTTATGGTGTTAAACGCAAAAGTTATTCCGGTCTTGAGATAATCTTTTACCTGAGAATCAAAAGTCCCTCTTAAATTGAGCCGGTCAAAATCTGATCCCAGGGCTATTCCCTCCTGGTCTAAATATCCGATACTTAAAGCATAATTCGTTTTCTCATTCCCACCAGATACTGATAGATTATGACTTTGCATCATAGCCCTCGTGAACATTTCATCCTGCCAGTCAGTCCCTTCACCCAACAGTTCGGGACGTATAAAGAAAGGATCTTGCTGAACTATATCCAGCTCTGCTCTCGTATTCTTGTGTATCGCATATTCCCGGAGAGTAAGCATGTCCAATTGATTGGGCAACTCCTGAAAACCTACATAACTATTAAGATTAATAGTAGCTTCACCATTCTGACCTCTTTTAGTCGTAATAAGAATAACTCCGTTTGCCGCCCTGGATCCATAAATAGCAGTAGCAGAAGCATCTTTGAGAATATCTATGGAAACAATATCAGACGGATTAATAGATGCAAACGCATTTTGACCAGTTGAACCAGTCTCACTTTCGACGATTACCCCGTCGATCACGAAAATTGGTTCATTAGTTCCAGTTACTGAACTTATACCCCTAATACGAATGGAGGAACTGGCTCCTGGTGCACCACTATTTTGCTGAATCTGTACCCCGGCAGCACGACCTTGCAAAACCTGATCTACTGTTGTGGGAATAGACTCTTCAATCGCCTCTTCCGAAACCGAAACAACTGCTCCCGTAACATCACTCCTTTTCATGGTGCCGTAACCAACAACAACAACTTCATCTAAGGAAGACACGTCTGTTTCTAAACTTGTATTAATTTCGCTTTGGCCATTAACCGGTTCCTCTTTAGTTTGGAAACCTACAAAACTGAAAACAAGCACCCCATCTGAGGGAACATTATTAATGGCATAATTACCATCAAAATCTGTAACAACTCCGTTGCTGGTTCCCTTTACCATAACAGTTACTCCCGGTACTGGTCCGTTTTCATCGGTAACTGTTCCTGTAATTGTATTTTGTGCAAACGCTGTAAAACTGATCAGACTCATTACAACGAAGAGATGAAAACCTCGAATTTTTGAGCTTAATTCACTAAGTAAAAGATTTGTCATTGTAGAATTTATTTTATTAACGAGTTTTAGATGATTGTGAGAAAAATTAAAATATTTGATGATTTTTGCTATGGATGCCCTTTTTTTTGAAGCCAACATTACGTTGTCCTACGAAATCGATTGATTAAAAATTTTAGTTAAAAACTCTTAATGATTTAATAACAAATATATCTGGCCTCGTCCAATTGCAGTAACAATTTTGTTGCAACTCTCGATAAATTTTGAAGCATTTCCCATCAATACTGCAGTTTGGAAGGTTTTTTTTGAAAACATTTGTGTTTAAAAGTTAGATTAAATAATCTGTTACTCCCGTTCTTCTTTCAGAGCATTTAATCTAGCTCAAAAAGGAAGGTCTTAAATAATAATGCTTATAAAAGGGTTTTCTTCAAACCTCAAAATCTTAAAGAAACCAAGTCTGCAATTAACTCATTTGCGAGATACCAATAGATTACCACGGTTAGCTATGCTAAATTCCTTAAAAATTAAGATTTAAATGTTGTAAATCCTCTCATTAATATTTTCTCCTTTGGAGCAGACTCTTATTTTGTGCAAAGTCTACTTCATAAATATTAAGCTAATAGCATAAGGAAAAGTTGTTTCCGCCTGGTTAACACACAACTGGTATTAAACAACAAGAGCTATATCAGAACATATTATAAAAGTTAAAATTCGATTGTGTAAATGGAACTACAGCAGAAGTTCTTAAATAGAAGTAAAACCTGCGAACGGCTGGATCTTAATTTGCGATCTCATCCAGGAAGAGAAAATAGCTTAATCAATTTTACTGATGCAAAGGCCAACATAACCTGCAGACAATTTAGGTTTAGCTTAAAAGAGGCCGACAAAGAATGTCAGCCTCCTCCTTCAATGTTTCCAACATATGTTCCCTCTCCTATTAATAGGAATTAGCAACAATTTGCTCAAACAATTCCTGTTTTCCACTTATTTGCTGAGGCTCTCCAGCTTCCCTTGCAATTTTACTAAGGTCTTCGAGTGATAAATCCCCTTTTTCAAACTTAGATCCGTTTCCACTGTCAAAAGATGAGTAGCGATCTTTTCGAAGCTTTTTATACTGGGAATTTTGCAAAATGTTATCAGCACAAATCAGTCCTCTTGCAAAAATATCCATTCCGGCAACGTGGGCTATAAATTTATCTTCAAGATCGGTTGAATTACGTCTGACTTTAGCATCAAAGTTAATTCCCCCACCCTGGATTCCACCTCCTTCAAGGATGATAAGCATAGCCTGAGTGATCTCGTATAGATCTATAGGAAACTGATCTGTATCCCAACCATTCTGGTAATCTCCTCTGTTAGCATCTATACTTCCCAACATACCGGCATCAACAGCAACCTGAAGTTCATGTTCAAATGTGTGCCCAGCAAGAGTTCCATGATTTACTTCAAGATTTAATTTAAAATCGTTTTCCAGTCCGTATTGATTAATAAAACGCAAAGAAGTAGCCGCATCATAATCATATTGATGTTTAGTAGGCTCCATTGGTTTTGGTTCGATAAAGAATGTACCTTTAAAACCTTGTTGCCTTGCATAATCTTTACAGGTATTAAGAAAGCGACCCAGGTGCTCCTGTTCTCTCTTCATATCTGTATTTAGAAGGCTCATATAACCTTCACGACCTCCCCAGAACACATAGTTTTCTCCTCCAAGTGCAATTGTAGCATCAATCGCAATTTTAGCCTGTGCACCGGCATAAGCAAGAACATCAAAATTGGGATTGGTCGCTGCGCCATTCATATAACGGGGGTTACTAAATAAATTAGATGTTCCCCATAATAATTTTATTCCGCTTTCCTCCTGCTTTTGCTTGGCATATTCCACCATGGTCTGCAGCCTTTTCTCAAACTCAGCAAGACTTGGAGCTTCATCTACAACATCCACATCGTGAAAGCAGTAATACGGTGTACCCAGCTTTGTCATAAATTCGAAAGCCGCGTCCATTTTATCCTTTGCACGGGTAATGGGATCATCACTTTTATCCCACTCAAAAGTCTCTGTACCAGGACCAAAAGGATCACTACCGGTATTATTAAATGTGTGCCAGTATGCTGTGGCAAACCTCATATGTTCTTTCAGGGTCTTTCCTGCTACAACTTTATTTTCATCATAATATTTAAAAGCTAAAGGATTATCACTTTCCCTGCCTTCATATTTGATTTGATCTACGTTTTTAAAAAATTTACTTTCTGTGTTCATAATTTATTCTTTTTCTATTTTAATATTTTCTTTCCACTGCGCATAAATTTCCTGATATTGAGACGAAAGTTCATGGTTGGGCTCTATTCGCTCTACTATTTCCAAGCCGCCAAAGGCTTCTTCAAGACTACTGAAATAGCCGTAACCATAGGCTGCACCCCGCGCTGCTCCTTCTGCACCAGAAGTGTTGTAAAGCTCAAGTTTGGCTTGCGTAGTATTACAAAAAATTTCTCTAAAGACCGGACTCAAAAATAGATTTCCCTTTCCCGCGCGAACCACTTCTCCAGAAGTTCCCATAGATTTTATAACATCAAAACCATAGTTCATGGCAAACACAATTCCTTCGCAGGCAGCACGTATAAGATGTGGGGGTTGGTGAATATTAAAGTTAAGGTTTTCAATTCCCGAATTAACCCGTTTATTGTTAAAAATTCGTTCCGCTCCATTTCCAAAAGGATAGAATCGCAATCCTTCACTTCCCGCAGCCACTTTCGCAGCCTCGCGGTTAAGCAACTCGTAGGAAATAAGCTCATCATTTCCTAAAGAAATTGTCTTCCGCAGCCATTGATAAAGAATTCCGGAACCATTAATAATTCCCAAAATACCATTGCGCTTCTTTTCTTCACTGTTATTTACATGTAAGAATGTATTTACCCTGTTTTCTTTATCATAGGTATCACTATCAGTCACAGCGTATATAACCGCGGAAGTACCCGCAGTAGTAGCAATCTCACCGGGATTTAATACATTTAAAGACAACGCATTGTTAGGCTGGTCTCCGGCACGGTAGGTAATCATTGCATTAGGATTTAGTCCTAATTCAGTGGCTACCTCTTTATTCATTTTTGCCTGCCGTCCAAAACTCGGAACAATCTCCGGAATATAATCCTTGGACAAACCCATATTCTCCAATACCTCTGTAGCCAACGTGCCTTTTGGGAAATCCCACAGAGCAGCTTCAGATAAGCCGGAAGTAGTAGTCTGCGGAATACCGGAGAGCTTTGCCGCTATATAGTCTCCCGGAAGCATCATGTATTTTGCTTTGGCGTATACTTCAGGTTCATTCTGCTTTACCCACTTTAACTTTGAAGCAGTAAAGTTCCCGGGGCTCCCCAGTATTTGTCTCTGGCAATTCTCTTTTCCAATAGCATCATAAGCTTCATTACCAATTTCTACCGCCCTGCTGTCACACCAGATAATAGAAGGCCTTACCGGTTCCAGGTTCTCATCTGTAAGAACAAGACCATGCATCTGGTATGCTATTCCAATTCCATTTACCTCTTTGAGGTCGATATTGTGCTTTTTCGACACCTCATTAAGTCCCTCTTTTACATAACCCCACCAGACTTCCGGGTTTTGTTCTGCCCAGTCAAACTTTGGTGCCAAAATTTCCATCTCAGACTCCGGAACTGTGACCGCACAAATTATCTTACCCTTTTCAGCATCTAAAACCGACACCTTTATTGAGGAACTTCCTAAATCTATTCCTAAGAAATACATATTTATATTTTAATTACTTTTTTTTCGAATCCATAAATTTTCCATGTCTTCCAAGGTTCTTCCTTTGGTCTCCGGCACAAATTTCCAGATGAATAAACCAGATAGGATAGCCATTATTCCGTATATCCAGTACGAGAATCCATGATGAAAACTCTCCACAAGCGCTTCATTCTTATCCATCATTGGGAATGTCCAGGAGACAATAAGGTTGGCCAGCCATTGGACTGCTACCGCTACAGCCATCACTCCCCTGATCTTGTTTGGAAAAATTTCAGACAACAGCACCCAGGTTACAGGTCCCCATGACATTGCAAAAGCAGCAATATAAAGAAGCATAAGAAGTAACGCAGGCAAACCTTCAACCTGTAAATAAAGCGCGAATCCAAGCCCTATCATACTCACGGCCATTACTGCACTTCCTATCATCATTAATTTCTTCCTTCCAAATTTATCAACCGTCATAATTGCCAAAACAGTAAAGAGCATATTTATCGCTCCCACAATTATTGTTTGCAACATGGACGCATCAGTCTCCATTCCCATTCCCTCAAAAATTTGCGGAGCGTAGTAGAGTACCACGTTAATTCCTACAAATTGCTGAAAAACGGAAAGCACAATCCCTACAATCACTACCGTCCATCCAAAAGAAAGCCAGTGAGATTTAGTACGACTAAAAGATGCTTTAATCTCTGCCAGAATTTGTGATGCTTTATCCGGACCATTCAGCTTTGTAAGAACCTCCATAGCATCCTTCTCATTTCCTTTCATTGTCTGGAAACGAGGTGTTTTGGGAACAAAAAACAAGAAAAGCAAAAACAGGAGAGCCGGGATACTTTCCGATAAAAACATATACCGCCATCCCGTCTGGTTAATCCAGTCTTCCGTCTGTCCACTTACGATAAAATAGTTAACAAAGTATACGACCAGCATACCTGTAACGATTGCGAACTGGTTAAAAGAAACAAGTTTCCCACGAATTCCCGCAGGTGCCATTTCAGCAATATAAACCGGTGCCAGCATACTGGCGAGCCCCACTCCTATTCCTCCAACAATACGGTAAATGATGAATGATGTTAGATCATTACCGGGAAAAATATTCATAATTTCTGGGTAAGAAGAACCGCAAGCGGATAGAAGGAAAAGAAGCGCAGATATAATAAGTCCGTTTCGTCGTCCTATAGAATTTGCAGCATTATCTCCCATAGAGGCACCAATAATACAACCTACAAGAGCACTACTCACCATGAATCCCAAAATTGAATTCCTTAGATTCTCTGTGAGCACTCCCGGCAATGTCAAAAACTGGAAATAATAGATAGCACCACCCAACAAAAGGATGCCCGCTATAATGATATAAGCAGTACTGCGCTTAAAAAACTTTAAAATAAAAGATGCAAATAATAATCCTATGGCCAGGATACATAAACTAATAATAACCTTAAACTGAAAAATACTATTTTCTGCCAAGGTTGTATTGTTTTCCAAAGAAGTAATAAAGGAACTTTCCAAAGCACCTACCGCCCCAGAAATTACCGCCGTGTCATAACCAAATAGTAAACCACCGAGGCTGGCTACTATAGTTATAAGGTACACACTCTTCTGACTAATTTTTGCTGTCGCCATTCTTTTTTATATGATTACTTAAATGAAACTTATAGTTTATATGACCACAAGTTTAAATATTAATTTTTAGTTTAGCAATTAATTAGGGGTATTTATTAAAATATCTTAAAATACAAACTTCAAATTCTGTTTATTCTGAAAAAACATCTCAGAAAAATACGATACCATTTTTAGTATTTTAGTTATAAATGAAAAAAGCATTAGTAAAAGAAGAGTCTGGCGAGCTGGTAGAAACACCGGTAATGAGTTCTATAACAATAGATTGCGTTGTTTTCGGATTTGAAAATGGCAGTCTGGAAATCCTCCTGGTGAAGCATGGAAGAGGGATAAGGAAAGGGGAATGGGGGCTTCCTGGAGGCTGGATAAAAGAAGAAGAAGGTATAGATGCCGCAGCGCACCGGCTCCTGCGTGAACTCACAGGCCTTGACAACATATATCTCGAACAGCTAAAGGCCTTTGGTGATCCCCAGCGCTTTCCTGTAGGCCGTGTAATAACTATTGGTTACAACGCCCTGATAAAACGAGAAGATTATAATGTAAAAGCCGGATTTACAGCTTCAGAAGCCAAATGGTTTAAAATTAAAGAAATTCCGGACTTAATTTATGATCACAACCAAATTCTCGATTACAGCTTAAAGAGATTGAGACGAAGGGTACGACAGGCTCCTATAGGCTTTAATTTACTACCAGAAAAATTCACGCTGTTACAACTCATGCAGTTATACGAAGAAATACTGGATATTGAGATGGATAAGCCTAACTTCCGCAGAAAAATCCTTAGAATGAAACTTCTGGTGGACCTTAATGAAAAACAGAAAGATGTCTCTCACAGAGCTGCCAAGCTTTATCAGTTTGATAATACGA
The DNA here is from genome assembly GCF_031846505.1 of Autumnicola edwardsiae. Taxonomy (NCBI): domain Bacteria; kingdom Pseudomonadati; phylum Bacteroidota; class Flavobacteriia; order Flavobacteriales; family Flavobacteriaceae; genus Autumnicola; species Autumnicola edwardsiae. The sequence continues at coordinate 17,164 of NZ_JAVRHP010000002.1, read as the reverse complement.
TCTATCAAAAATTGACAGAAAAAGGCTTCAGCTTTGAATTCTAAAATTAAACCACTTCTAAAAATTGTGAACTACAATTGTTTTTATAAGTATCTTTTTCACGTCATACCTTCTAACTTCTTAAAATAGTACTGAATTTCTTGTGCAACTTTAAGCAACCAATGTTCTTTACTTTCATTTTTTGAAAAAAAATTCAGCTTCCCCCTTAGCGTTATATCTTTAATGACGTAGTATTCCATAGATTTGCTATATTTGAAGTTCCTCCGCAACAAAAAGATTTGTTGCTGGGTTATTAAGATCCCAATAAATGAAAAGAAAGAAAGAAGTTACGATCTACGACCTGGCAAAAGAATTGAAATATTCCCCTTCAACCATTTCCCGGGCTCTTAATAACCACAAGAGTATAAGTCAAAAGACTACAAAAGAAATTCAAAAAATAGCCGGGCAACTGGGGTACAGGCCCAACTCCATAGCGGCCAGTTTACGTAATAACAAAAGTAAAACCATAGGTATCCTAATTGCCAGAATAAACCGTCCCTTTATTGCTTCTTTGATAAGCGGGGTAGAGGAAACAGCAAGAAAAGCAGGATACAACGTAATTATAAGCCAGTCCAACGACAAGTATGATAATGAGATAACCAACGCTAAGGCTTTGTATGACAGTAGGGTGAGCGGACTTGTTGTCTCCCTTGGTATGGAGACTAAAGATACAAAACACTTTAAGCAATTTGTAGATCAAAACATCCCCATAGTTTTTGTAGACCGGGTACCTGCCGAGTTTAATTCCTACAGGGTGATAATTGACAATTACACGGCAGGATATCGCGCAACCCAGCATCTTATAGACCAGGGCTGCAAAAGGATAGCCCACTTTGCCGGCGCACAACATTTAAATGTTTATAAGCTTCGGAAAAAAGGCTATTTAGACGCGCTAAGGGAGAATAATCTTGAGGTGGCCGAAGATTTAATAATAGACCTTGAAACTATGAGCTTTGAAGAAGGCAGCGAAGCAACAAAAACACTCCTGAATTTACCTCAACCTCCCGACGGACTTTTTTCTTCTAATGATACCGCGGCCGTGAGCGCCATATTAACCGCCAAGGCAAAAGGGATTAAAATTCCCGAAGAGCTAGCTATTATAGGGTTTAATGATGACCCCATGGCCTCTGTAGTAGAACCTGCGCTGTCTACAGTTTCACATCCTGCAATGAAAATGGGAGAGATTTCGGCTAAAAGGATTCTTGATCATTCCTCAAAAAAACTAGCTTCAGATATTTCTGAAATTACCATGCTCGATACCGAGATTATTGTAAGAAGCTCAAGCAATAAAATAAATGCTGACCAACTTTTAGAAATCGAATAGTCCGCATTTAAAGTAGGAAATTAAGAGTTAAGTTTTTTGCGTTGTAAAAAGATCTATTTTTCCGGGAAATTAAAATATTCCTTCGCATTCCTATAACAAATATCCTCTACAATTTTGCCTATCCATTCCATATCTGCCGGCATTGCTTTATTTTCAATGTCATTCCCAAACAAATTACACAAAACTCTCCTGAAATATTCATGCCTCGGATAAGAAAGCAAACTCCTGCTATCGGTCAACATCCCTACAAAACAGCTAATTAAACCCATATTAGAGATTGCATCCAGCTGCCTCTCAATCCCATCCTTCTGGTCCAGAAACCACCAGGCAGCGCCATGCTGGATTTTGCCTTTTTCGGTATCAGACATATAATTTCCCGCCATAGTTGCCATTACCTCATTGTCTGCAGGGTTAACATTATATAAAATGGTCTTAGGAAGGGAATCTGTTTTATCCAGGCTATCCATAAATTTGGCCAGGGGCCTGGCTTGCTGAAAATCCCCAATACTATCTACTCCTGCATTTGCCCCCAATTTGTTCAACAACCGGGAATTATTATCCCTTATTGGTCCAAGGTGCAACTGCATGATCCATTTCTTCTCGGCGTAATATTTACCCATAAAATAAAGAAGTCCGGATTTATAAATCAGAACTTCTGAAGCATTAAGCTCTTTGTTCTGCAGTTTCTTTTTTACAATTTCATTTAGTTCATCTTCTGTAAAATCTTCAGCACAGGCGTAATCCAGGCCATGATCTGAAAGCCTGCAACCTGCTTCATGAAAATAATCGATTCGACTTTCCGTAGCCTGCTGTAGTGAAACAAAATCCGTAACTTCTATCTCAGAAATATTTGATAGTTTCTGAATATAATCTTTAAAGCCTTCTTTTTCTATACCCAAAAGCTGGTCCGGCCTAAATGTTGGCAGTATCTTGATCTCAAATCCTTCCCCGGCAATCTGCTTGTGATATCTCAAATCGTCTACGGGATCGTCTGAAGTACACACTACCTCTACCTTCATCTTCTTCAGCAAATTTCGCGCAGAATATTCAGGGGTGGAAAGAAGCTTATTGCATTGGTCATAGATCCTTTTAGCACTTTCATTATTAAGAATTTCTGTAATACCAAAATACCGCTCCAGCTCCAGATGGCTCCAGTGGTAAAGAGGATTTCTAAGTGCATACGGTATGGTGGAAGCCCATTTCAGGAATTTCTCTTCATCACTACTTTCTCCGGTAATATACTTTTCTTTAATCCCCAGCGCACGCATTGCCCTCCATTTATAGTGATCGCCATGAATCCATATTTCTGTAAGATTCGAAAACCGGCGGTCATTTGCAATATCTTCTACGGCTAAATGACAATGAAAATCTATAATAGGCATAGATTTAGCATAGTTGTGATATAATTCCTGGGCGTACTCGGTCTCCAGTAAAAAATTCTCGTCAATAAAACTTTCCATCTATTTTTGTAAAGCGGTATGTTATTAATTCATTCTAAAGCTGGCTTCCTTAACTTTTGCCATCCCCAGTTCTACATTTCTTTCGTGCGGGGTAGACCCTCCAATATAAATCCTGAATTCCCCTTTTTCTAACACTCTTTCTCCATCTGTATTTACAAGCTCCATCATCCCGGGAGTGATTTCAAACTGAATTTCTTCGGAAGCACCTGCCTCGAGAGAAACTCTTTTTACACCATAAAGTTGATATTTTGGAGCATCTACCGAAGTTTCCACGTCAGAAACATAAAGCTGCACAACTTCTTCAGCCTGCTTATCTCCTGTGTTGGTCACGGTTGCAGTGGCGGTAAGGGAATTACCTCTTTTTACTTTATTTTTATTAAGCTGAACATCAGAATATTCAAATTGCGTATAACTTAATCCGTAGCCAAAAGGATACATTGGAGCTTCGTCCATGTATTTGTACGTTCTTCCATTCATGCTGTAATCTTCATAAGGAGGAAGATCATCCAGCGATTTCGGAAAAGTAATAGGCAACCTTCCTGATGGAGAAATATCACCAAAAATAATATCTGCCACGGCTGTTCCGCCTTCTTCGCCAGGATACCACACCAGTAAAACCGCATCTGCAAGTTCATGCACTTCTTCCAAATTCATGGGGCTTCCCCCGGTAATAACTGCAATTACAGGATTATCTCCGGCTGCTTCATTTAATTTCCTTAAATAATCTATCTGGTTCTGCGGAAGGTTATAATCCAACCTGTCCCCAAAGGTTTCTGAAGCAATAGATTCTCCTTCTTCGCCTTCCAACACACCTGAAATTCCCAGAACAGCTATAGTAGCGTCACTGTTCCCGGCGTTTGGTGAAGCCCAGTCCTGCGGATTCGCATTTGGCCGGTCAAGCAGAGTTCCCTGCCTGTACTGCATCTGGCTCTGCGGTTCTACAGCGCCGGCAAGACCTTCTAAAATTGTCACCAGACTCGGATTTATGCCGTGATAATTCCCCAGCAGCACTTCTATACTCGTCGCATTGGGACCGGTCACAAAATACTTTGAAAGATCGTTCTTAAGCGGCAATGCACCGTTATTCTTCAGCATTACTACAGATTTCTGAGCGGTTTCTCTTGCCAGTTGCCTGTGCTCTTCGGTATTTAAATTCTCTACAGAAAGTTGGGAGTAAGGATTACCTTCTACAGGATCAAAAAGTCCTAATTTAAATTTGGTCTTTAGCAACACCTTTAGCTGCTCATCAATTTCTGCTTCGGTAATTAAACCTTGTTTTACCGCTTCGGGCAAAGCAGGATAGGTACTTCCGCAGTTAAGGTTTACGCCACTCTTAACACCCAAAGCTGCCGCCTCCTCGGGAGTCTCTACTACATTATGGCCTTCATAAAAATCTACCAGCGCCCAACAGTCACTAACGATGTGGCCGTCAAAATTCCATTTCTCACGCAGCACGTCCTGCAGTAAATATTTATTGGCACAACAAGGCTCCCCGTTTGTACTGTTATATGCACACATAATCGTTTCAACATCTGCATCTACCAATGCTTTAAAAGCAGGCAAATAGGTTTCCCACATATCCTTTTGTGTGGCTTCGGCATTAAATTCATGCCGCAATTTTTCCGGACCGCTATGTACGGCATAATGTTTTGCAGCAGCAGCAGTCTTAAGATACTTTGGATGATCCCCCTGCAGGCCTTTTACAAAGGCAGTTCCAAGGATAGAAGTAAGGTATGGATCTTCTCCATAGGTCTCCTGCCCTCTTCCCCAACGCGGATCACGAAAAATATTAATATTTGGTGTCCAGAAGGTGAGGCCGCTATACTGCCGGCGATAACCATTTTTAACCGCTGTGTTATGTGTTGCCCGGGCCTCATCAGAAATTGCTGAAGCTACTTCCAGGATAAGATCTTCATCAAATGTGGCACCCATTCCTATAGCCTGTGGGAAAACTGTCGCAATACCAGATCTGCCAATGCCATGAAGGGCTTCATTCCACCAGTTATATTTCGGGATGCCCAGCCTTTCAATTTCGGGACTGTCGTGCATCATTTGCATCGCCTTCTCTTCCAAAGTTAACCGGTCTATCAAATCGTCTACCCTTGCATCAATATCCAATGCTGCATTTCTGAAGGCATAGGATCCGGATTCGATATTTTCCTGAGCTTGCGCGGGGCAAAAGGCAATCACGGTCAAAAGAAGAATTACCGTTTTTAAAATATTAATATTCATACACTTTAGGTATTAAGAATTAAGGATTTTTTCGAAAGAAGAAGCAATTATGTAAAGATACTCTTAACAAATAAAGAATAAAAATAAATTAAACGCAACCGATTGCGCAAAAATTTTGTTCGTTTGTTTTTTTTACCTAATTTCCCATCGCAATCGATTTATTTCAGGCTTACTTAACTATTTCAACAATTTCCATGAACCAAATAAAAAGTATTCTTCTTGTTCTTATTTGCTGTTTCCCACTGGCAACATTTTCCCAAAACGATTACAAGTTATGGCTCCAGTACGATAGCATTGAGGATTCAGAACTCAAACAATCTTATCTGGATGCTTTTAAAGCAATAAATGTCATGGGAAATTCCCCAAGTCTGGATGTATCGCACAAAGAAATTTCCAAAGCTTATCATTCTTTTTTTAATGAAGAACTTAAAACTGCGGAATCTGGTGATGGACTGCTTATTTTGGCAAATATCGATCAACTCCCTGCAAACATGCGCAGTGATGTAAAGTCAGATATCGAAAATATCAATTCTGAAGGTTATATTATAATGAGTTTAGAACAAAATGGAAATAAAGTCATCTTAATCACAGCAAAAACAGATATTGGAGTGCTCTACGGAAGTTTTCGTCTTATTAAGGAGATGCAACTACATAACGACCTCTCAAATTTGGCAATTATCGACTCCCCAAAAATTCAGAAGCGTGTTTTAAACCATTGGGACAATCTGGATCGTACTGTAGAGCGAGGATATGCCGGTTTTTCTATTTGGGACTGGCACTTGTTACCAGAATTGATCAAGCCAGAATATACAGATTATGCACGGGCAAATGCTTCTATTGGAATTAATGGAACTGTTTTAACTAACGTAAATGCCAATTCACTGATTCTTACAGAACAATACATTGAAAAAGTTAAAGCTCTTGCTGAAGTTTTTCGTCCTTACGGAATTCAGGTTTATCTCACTGCACGGTTTTCAGCTCCATTGGAAAGCGGAGATGTGGATACTGCAGACCCTCTAAATGCTGAGGTAAGACAATGGTGGAAAGATAAAGCTGATGAAATTTATGCTGAAATTCCCGATTTTGGAGGTTTTCTCGTAAAAGCAAATTCTGAAGGTCAACCGGGACCTAATAATTATGACCGGACGCACGTTGACGGAGCAAATATGCTGGCAGAAGCGGTTGCGCCGCACAACGGGATTGTAATGTGGCGTGCCTTTGTTTATTCTGAAGATGATCCCGAAGATCGTGCAAAACAGGCATATTCTGAATTTGTTCCTTTCGATGGTCGGTTTAAGGAGAATGTTTTGGTTCAGGTTAAAAACGGGCCAATAGATTTCCAGCCAAGGGAGCCTTTTCATCCTGTATTTGGAGCAATGCCAAATACTCCGCTGATGATGGAATTTCAGATAACTCAGGAATACCTGGGATTTGCTTCCCACCTGGTATTTCTTCCGAAGTTATTTGAAGAAACCCTGGAGGAAGATACTTATGTGAATGGTGAAAATTCTACCGTCGCCAAGGTTATCGATGGTAGCCTTTCCAATAAAAAACTTACCGGGATGGCCGGAGTTGCCAATATTGGTACCGCAAAAAACTGGACGGGTCATCCTTTTGGCCAAAGCAGCTGGTATGGCTTTGGACGACTTGCATGGGACCCTTACATGAGTTCTGAAGAAATAGCTGAAGAATGGTTAAAAATGACCTTCACCAACGAAGAAGCATTTATATATCCGGTTACAGACTTAATGATAAAATCCCGTGAAGCTGTAGTAAAATATATGACTCCGCTTGGCTTGCACCATATTATGGACACAGGCCATCACTATGGGCCGGGACCTTGGGTTAGCAATCTTTCCAGACCCGAATGGAATCCTGTGTACTACCATAAAGCAGATGAAGAAGGTATTGGTTTTGACCGTACCCAATCTGGAAGCGACGCGCTTTCACAGTACGCAAATCCTATTGCAGAAAAATACAGCTCCCCGGAAACCACTCCGGAGAAATACCTGCTTTGGTTCCATCACCTGCCATGGGATTATGAGATGGACAACGGGGAAACGCTTTGGCACAACCTGGCTACCACTTATCAGGAAGGTGTGGAAGACGTAGAAGAAATGGTGGATACATGGAACAATATGGAAGAATATGTAGATAAAGAACGTTTTGAAAAAGTTGCTATGCTTTTACAGATTCAGCTTAAAGAATCAAAATGGTGGAGGGATGCATGTCTTTCTTATTTTCAGCAGTTTTCAGGTATGGAAATCCCCGAATCTGTGCCACAACCAGAACATGATCTTGAATATTACAAATCCCTCGAATTTCCTTTTGCCCCGGGCATAAGGCCTTCCTGGGAATAAAATAATTTACAGACCCAAATTGGGCATTTAACTAAAGTAGCTATGGTAATGGCAACCCAATGCCTTGCCATGGTTCAACAATATAATTTAATGAAAAACAACCTGACTGCAATTGTAACCGGCGCCAATGCCGGACTTGGATATGCTACCGCAAAAAAGTTTTGTGATAATGGCATTACTACTTATGTAAACGGAAGAAACGAGGAAAAAACCCTGAAGGCCTGTGAAGAACTTGGCCCTAACGCAAAACCTTTTATCCTCGACCTTAATAATCTTAAAGAAATTCCCGAGGCTGTGGCGAAAATTGCCAAAGAAGCAGGGGCTATCGATATTTTGGTGAACAACGCCGGGATTAATATGAAAAAGGAATTTATGGAAGTGACCGATGAGGAATTCCAATCTATTCTTCATACAAACGTTACCAGCGTTTTTGTGATGAGCCGCGAAGTTTCTAAATTCATGAAAGAGAAGAACTCCGGAAGCATTATCAACATTAGTTCTATGGCGGCACAGTACGGAATTCCAAAAGTTATTGCGTATTCTGCAAGTAAAACGGCGATAGAAGGGATGACACGCGCCATGGCCGTAGATCTTGCCGAACATGGAATAAGGGTAAACTGTGTTGCTCCGGGTTTTATTAAAACCAATATGAGCGGCAAGGCCCTGGACAGCGATCCCGAGAGAAAGAACAAGGTACTTTCCAGGACACCAATGGGCAGGCTTGGGGAACCTTCAGATATTGGAGATGCCGTTTTTTACTATGCCACTACCCAGTCAAAATTTACAACAGGAACCATACTGCCTATAGACGGTGGTAATTCAATAGGATTTTAAGATGTATAACATGACGCAGACCATGCGGTGGTACGGGCCGCAGGATATTATTTCTTTAAAAGAACTGAAGCAGGCAGGTGTTACAGGAATTGTGACCGCCCTGCACCAGGTACCCGTGGGCGATGTATGGCAGGTGAAAGATATTAACGAGCGAATCAAAACCATAGAAGATGCCGGTCTGGAATGGAAAGTTATAGAAAGCCTTCCGGTTCATGAAGATATTAAGAGACAAACAGGAAATTATAAACAGCTTATAGAAAACTACAAGCAGAGCATTAAAAATGTTGCTGAATGTGGCCTGAAAGTAATCACATATAATTTTATGCCAATCCTGGACTGGCTTAGAACAGATCATGATTTTGAAAATGAAGATGGTTCTAAGGTGCTGAGGTATCATCCTGCGAAATTTGCCTTTTTCGACCTCTTTCTTCTGAAAAGGGAAAATGCTGAAAAAGATTATTCTGAAGAAGAAATAGAAGAAGCCCGCAAGACTGGTGAAAATCTTTCTTCAGAAGAAAAAGAAAGATTGTTCAGCAATGTATTACTGGGACTCCCGGGTAGTTCTGAAAGTTTTACTCCCGAAGTAATTAAAGAACAGCTAAAAGCTTACGATCATATAGACGACAACAAACTAAGGCAGAATCTTATCCATTTTTTGTCTGAAGTTTCCCCGGTGGCACAGGAAGCAGGAGTGCAATTGGCGATACATCCAGACGATCCTCCGTTTTCTGTTCTGGGACTTCCAAGAGTAGTGAGCACCCAGGCCGATATTGAGCATATTTTGAAGGAGGTTGATATTAAAGCCAACGGCCTTTGCTACTGCACCGGCTCCCTCGGCGGAAGACCGGAAAATGATCTTGTTGAAATATTTGAAAAATCTAAAGACAGGATACATTTTCTACATTTAAGAAATGTAAAGCACGAAACCAACGGGATTTTCCGGGAATCAGATCACCTGGACGGTGCTGTTCCTATGACGGAAGTTGTTAGTCGAATTCTTTCTTATATGAATGAAAAAAAGATCAGTTTGCCAATGCGGCCAGATCACGGCTACCTGCATTCTGCCGAAGATCACAGGAATTACTACCCCGGTTATTCCTTAATCGGAAGATTAAAAGGCCTTGCCGAATTGAGAGGACTTGAAAAAGGTCTCGAAAGAAGTATTCAGCATAAAGACTAAAACCAACAAATGAAGAACATTTATAAAAAAATAAACCTTTTACTTGTTTGCTCCATCCTTTTTGTAGGATGCAAATCGGGTTCTGAAGAAAATAACGAAGTTGCAGCTACAACTACCCAAGAACAGGAACAGGAGAAAGGTCTTAAAGATTATTATTCAGAATATTTTCCTGTAGGCGTTGCGGTTGCCCCTAATTCATTTGAAGGAAAATCCAAAGAATTAATCCTGCAACATTACAACAGCCTTACACCGGAGAATGTGATGAAAATGGGAGAAATTCATCCAGAACAAGACCGCTATTCCTGGGAAGCTGCAGATAAAATTGCCAATTTCGCCCGCGAAAATGATATGAAGATGCGGGGACATGCCTTAGTATGGCATCAACAAACCGGGGATTGGATTTTTAAAGCACAAGACGGCGGGCAGGTGAGCAAGGAAGAACTTCTGCAGCGAATGAAGAATCATATCGACACCGTGGTTTCCCGCTACAAAGGCACAATCTATGCGTGGGATGTTGTAAATGAAGCCATTGCAGATAACCCTGAAGAATTCTTAAGAACATCTGAATGGTATGAGATTCTGGGAGAAGATTTTATCATTAAAGCTTTTGAATATGCACACGAGGCAGATCCTGAAGCAAAACTTTTTTACAACGATTATAACGCCATAATTCCCGAAAAAAGAGATAGAATCTACAAACTGCTAAAAACGCTTGTAGACCGCGACGTGCCAATAGACGGTGTGGGAATACAGGGGCACTGGTCTATTTACAGTCCTTCAGAAGAAGAGCTTAGAAAAGCCATGGATATGTATTCTTCTTTAGGTTTGGAAGTACAGATTACAGAGTTGGATGTTTCGCTTTACCCCTGGGAAAAGGAGCGCCGTGAAATGCGTGAAGACGAATCTGACGAATTTACTCCCGAACTTCAGGAAAAACAGATTGAAAAGTATAAAATGTTTTTTAAAGTATTCCGCGATTATAAAGAAGTTATGACCGGCCTAACCTTCTGGAATATTGCTGATGCCTATAGCTGGCTGGATTATTATCCTGTGCCGGGCCGCAAAAATTATCCGTTGCTTTTTGATGAAGATTACGAGCCAAAAGAGGCCTATTATGAAGTCATAGAATTTGAAGAAAACGAAGATTAATATGAAAATTAAGAGCAGCATCAAAAACTACAATTATCGGCAATATATTTTGCTGGCGATCCTTTTACCGGTTTTTAGTTTTGCACAGGATTCTTATGTAACAAATTCTGAAACTGAAGGATCTTTTGAGCTGGCTTCAGCTTCAGAATTGCCAAATATTTATATTGATTCTGAAGATTTTAAAGGAGTACATTATGTTGCTGAAGATTTTACGCAGGATATTGAAAGGGTAACCGGAAGGCTTCCGCAGTTGAATACTTCCGTAGAAATTAATTCCGAAACGGCAGTTATCATAGGGACGCTGGGAAAAAGCCGCTTGATCGATCGGTTGGCAGGAAGCGGAAAATTAGACGTTTCAGGATTAACCGGAAAATGGGAAACTTTTACCATTCAGGTAGTCGAAAATCCAATGCCGAATGTAAAAAAAGCCCTGGTAATCGCCGGAAGTGACAAAAGGGGAACTATTTTCGGGATGTATGATGTTTCCGAAGAAATTGGCGTTTCTCCGTGGTACTGGTGGGCAGATGTTCCGGCTAAAAAAACCGAAAATTTGTACATAAAATCCGGAAAATATTCTGACGGCTCCCCGAAAGTAAAATACCGCGGAATTTTTATTAACGATGAAGCTCCCGCCCTTGCAGGTTGGGCTACAGAGAATTTTGGCGGCTTTAACAGCGAATTTTACGAGCATGTTTTTGAGCTTATCCTCAGGCTAAAAGGAAATTATTTATGGCCGGCTATGTGGGGAAGGGCGTTTTATGATGATGACCCAAAAAACCCAATTATCGCCAATGAGTATGGCGTGGTAATAGGAACTTCCCACCACGAACCGCTAATGCGGGCGCACGATGAGTGGCGCCGCTATGGTGAGGGAGAATGGAATTATAATACCAATCCCAAAAATCTTCAGCAATTCTGGAGAGAAGGAATGGAACGTATGGGCGATAACGAAAGTGTGGTTACCATTGGGATGCGTGGCGATGGTGACGAACCTATGAGCGAAGGCACGGCTATTAGTCTGCTGGAAAGCGTGGTAGAAGACCAACGCCGTATTATTGCTGAAGTAACCGGAAAACCTACAGAAGAGACTCCGCAGGTTTGGGCGCTTTACAAGGAAGTCCAGGATTATTACGACCAGGGAATGCGCGTACCAGATGATGTTACTCTCTTGCTGGCCGATGACAACTGGGGGAATATCAGGAAATTGCCAAATCCCGAAGAAGAAGAACGAGCTGGCGGCTACGGAATTTATTATCATTTTGATTACGTTGGCGGCCCACGGAATTATAAATGGATCAACACCACCCAGATTTCCAGGGTTTGGGAACAAATGAACCTCGCCTACCAATTTGGAGCTGACAGGCTGTGGATTGTGAACGTGGGTGATATTAAGCCTATGGAATTTCCCACCAGTTTCTTCCTGGATTACGCTTGGGATCCTGAAAAAATTACTGCGGAAGATCTTCCTGAATATACCAGGAAATGGGCAGAAAAGCAGTTTGGGAAAGAATATGCTGAAGAAACAGCTAATATTCTTGAAAAATATACAAAGTACAACAGCCGAAGAAAGCCGGAACTTTTAAGCGCAGAAACCTATAGCATCACCAGCTATAACGAAGCCGAAAGGGTTTTGGAAGATTATTCCCGAATAGAAGAGCAGGCAGAAGAGATTTATGATGAAATTCCGGAGCGATACCGGGATGCATTTTATCAGCTTGTCTTGTTTCCGGTAAAAGCTTCAGCAAACCTCAACAGGCTCTATGTGGCTACCGCTAAAAACAGGTTGTATGCCAAACAAGGCCGGGCGATTGCAAATAATTATGCAGATGAAGTTGAGCAGTATTACCAAAAAGATGCAGAACTCACTGAATATTATCACAACGAGCTGGCCGATGGAAAATGGAACCATATGATGTCGCAAAACCATATTGGCTACACCTACTGGCAACAACCGGAAGAACAAAGTATGCCGGAAGTAAAAAAGATAGAAGTGCCGGAAGAAGCGGCTATGGGCATTGCTGTGGAAGGATCTACAAATTCGTGGCCCACGCAGGCAGCAAAAGGCCAGGAAGCGGTGCTTCCCATGTTTGACCCTTATAACGATCAAAGCTTTTATGTAGACATTTTTAATAAAGGCCAGGAAGATTTCAAATACAAAATCAAGAACAAAGAAGACTGGATAAAACTTTCTTCAGAAAAAGGTAAAGTAGATGATCAGGAACGAGTTTTGGTTAGTGTGGATTGGGACAAAGCCCCAAAAGGAGAGCATGAAGTTCCGCTTATTATAAAAGGCCCGGGAAGAACAAAAGTACAGGTTCTTGCTGCTATTAGAAATCCTTCAGAAGAAATTACAGGTTTTGTGGAAAGCAACGGTTATGTTGCTATCCCGGCAACAAAATATTCAGAAAAAACCAGTGGTGACAATGAATGGCAGTTAGTCCCAAATTTAGGAAAAACAGGTTCTGCCATGTCTTCAGGAAAAATAAAACCCGGAGAAGAATTTAGCGAAAATAATCCGTCGCTTAATTATGATTTCTTTGCATTTAGTTCAGGAGAAGTTGAAATGGAATTTACCTTATCTCCCAGCCTGGATTTTCTAGACAGGGGCGGATTACGTTTTGCGGTTTCCATTGATGGCAAGGAGCCAAAGATCCTGAATTTACAGGAAGGTACTGGCGATAACTGGGATACTTCGGTAGCCAATAACGCCACTGTGGTAAAGACAAATTTCAACCTGGAGAGCGACGGTGCACACAGGCTAAAGGTTTGGGCGGTAGACCCGGGAATTGTGCTTCAGAAAATCCTTATTAAAACGGAAGAAATTGAAGACTCCTATCTTGGCCCGCCAATGAGCGCCAAAGCGGAATAAATAAAAAAACCACGAGTAGCTTAAAATATACCCGTGGTTTCTATATAATTTGATAATGCAGGTCTGCTATTGCAGGCCTGCATTATTTTTGTTTAGAGGTCTATACGTTCGGCATTTTCCACCCATTGTGATAATCGGCTTGTACAAGCTTATTGGCTGCTTCACTTCTTTTAAAGGATCTTTCCTGTTCGTTCCAATAGATTTTCTCGCCCGTCTTATAGGCGATATTTCCCATGTGGGCTGTTACTGCGGCCGCATGCCCTGCTTCTATTCCGCAGTTAAGTTTAGAAGCATCGTTGGTCTTAATACTTTCCACAAAGTTTTTAGTGTGACTATCCAGGGCACTTCCCTGCGCATCCTGCTGTTCCACCCTGTTTAGTTTTGTAATCCATTCACCGTCTTTGTTCTCGCCTTCGGGAATCACTTCCCAGCCGCCCCGGTTTACCACCAGGGTTCCATTATTTCCTATAAAAGCAATTCCCTCATTCCTTCCGTAATTACCACCATCTATTCCTGTAGCGTGCTCCCACAAAAGATTAAAATCTTCAAATTCGTAAACGGTTTGCAGCGTATCGGGAGTTTCTGAAGCATCGTTAGGATAGGCAAATTTACCTCCGGAAGCCAGTATGGATTTTGGAGCTTTTGCCTGCATGGCATATAGCGCGATATCAATTTCATGCACTCCCCAGTCGGTCATTAAACCACCTGCATAATCCCAGAACCACCGGAAATCAAAATGAAAACGATTTTCATTAAAAGGACGGTCTGGCGCCGGGCCCAGCCACATATCGTAATCTACTCCAGGTGGCGGCGGAGTACTAGGTTTTACAGGAACAGGATTCATCCAGCCCTGGTAAGCCCAGCATTTTACCAGTCTTATATTGCCCAGCTTACCAGATTGTACATATTTTATCGCCTCGTCATAATGTTTACCACTCCTTTGCCACTGCCCTACCTGTATCATTTTATCATGCCGGTTGGCTGCACCTAACATCACATCACATTCCTGTATGCTGTTGGCCAAAGGCTTTTCCACATAAACATGTTTCCCAGCCTGCAGGGCATGCACCGTGTTAAGGCAGTGCCAATGATCTGGCGTACCAATAATCACGACATCAATATCTTTATCTTCCAGAAGTTTGCGGTAATCTTTATATTGTTTCGGACTTTTCCCTCCTATTTCCTTCACTCCTGCAGACCTTTCGTCCAAAACCCTTTGATCGATATCTGCAAGTGCAACGCAATTCACTCCGGGAATTTTATAATGGCTCTGCATATCAGCCCATCCCATTCCTTTACAGCCAATAAGTCCAAAATTAAGCTGATCGCTGGGAGCAACTTTTAAAATATCTGCTGAAAAAGGCATTGCAGAAAACGGTAAACTTAATCCTGCAGCCGCTAAGGACGACTTTTTAATAAAGCTCCTTCTTGTGTTTTTGTCGTTCATATTTTCTATTCTTGTTGAATTTTAGTCTAAATCTCTTACCCATATATTCCTGAAGCTTACAGGATTTCCGTGATCCTGAAGACGAATAGGAAGTTTTTCTGCATGAGCAGTATAATGCGGAATCCCGGTGTAAACGGTTGGTCCTTTTATTTCAAAATGCTCCTGGACCAGTACTCCGTTATGCAGCACGGTTACTGTGGCCGGTTTTATCAACATTCCGTCTTTATTAAAACGCGGTGACCTGAAGATAATATCGTAAACATTCCATTCTTCCGGGGATTTTGTGGCGTTTACCAATGGCGGTGATTGTTTATAAATACTCCCGGCCTGCCCGTTGGTGTAGGTTTTGCTTTCATAAGAATCCAGGATCTGCACTTCGTAGTTGTTCATAAGAAATACCCCGCTGTTGCCACGTCCCTGGCCTTCTCCTTTAATTTCCTGAGGTGCCCGCCATTCCAGGTGTAACTGAACATCGCCAAATTCCTCCCGGGTTTTAATTGGTCCTGAACCCGGATTAACGCTAAAATTTCCATCTGAAATATTCCAGTTTGCGGTGCTCCCATCTTCGGCATTTTGCCATGCATCCAGGTTTGTACCATCAAAAAGGACAATAGCGTCTGATGGGGCTTCGCCCGGTTGTGAACCTGCCTGAATTTTCTTAGGAACAGGCTCATAAAATTCGGTAGCCTCAGGAGGAAGATCATTGTCGTTTTGCGAGTTTGCCATAGTTGGAATTATTAAAAGTGCTAAAAAAGCTAACCCAATCCCGTTGGTGGATTTTTTCATTTTCCTGTTGTTTTTTTTAAGAAGATTATCAATAATGTTAAAACTATGTTTATAATCTTTATTATTCAAAATTTCTAAGGCTTTTTTTCAGAAGTAAATAAAAAATTATTCGATTGTACTTTATTGTTTAAGATAAAAAATAAGGAATGGATATCGCGTATTGCAATTATCCTTTTTTCCTCCTAAACTTTATAAGATCACTTGACTTACACACAGGTTTTAAAAAGCTTGCAGGAAAACCGTAGAATATCAGGCAATGGAAAACACAATAAGGCGCTCTTTTACATAAAAATCTGAAAAACCGAATTCTTCCTTAATGTACTTCAGCGTCTCTTCCTGGTATATAAATACATGTGTGCGATCATTTTTATAATACCAGTTTTTAAACTCAATTTTTGGATTATAAAGGTGCGTCATACAAAATAGTTTCCCTCCCGGAAGCAGCAATTGTTTGAGTCTGCGGAATTCCTTCCGCGGAAAATGAAAATGTTCCATCACTTCGCAACAGGCAATAAAGTTGTATTTATGCTGAAGTAGTTCCCGATTATCCTGAAAGAACGGATCGTAAGGAGCAATTTTGAAATCTTTATCCTGAAGCATTTTTGAAATAACAGGACCTGTTCCTGCGCCAAAATCCAGCCCTTTATGCCGGGAGGCATCAAAATGCTGAAGAATTTCCTCTACTACAGGCGAAACAAATTGCCGGTAACCGGGATCTTCAACATCGTTATTGTGCGAAATGTACCTGTTGATTTCGTCCTGGGGCCCAGGAAGCAGGTGTTTGGGAACAAAAATTCCCTTGCAATAAACACACTCGTAATACTGCTCCTTTTCAGACTGAAAAAAAGGAATACCGTTGTTCTCACAAAGCGGACATTGCTGAATTTGCATAACTCGTTCTATTTTTGCCTGAAAATTGCCATTTTCGGCAATCTTCATTCAGAATCTCCCGATTCTGTTTTACAATTTCCGAAAATATTTCTTGTAACCGCACTGCAATTATAATGAAGGCTTTAAGATGGCATTTTTCGACCTGCAGTATTCCGCATAACCGCTAAAATCAGCTAAGAATCTGTGGCAAATACTCTTTGGAGCAGATATTCTTCAGTTTAAGGTCAATTTTTCTGCTTTTTCTTCCGTAGAAAAGAAAAAAGACGATGTTTTAGACATTTTGAACCGATATTTGCCAAAAACAAGCTCAGTTCGAGTATTTTTCAGAATAAGTTAAACAGTAAAGCACGAAAATTGCCAATTTTCGGCATTGAGCTTTTAAGGTGCTAACCTAATTTTCTCAATTCCGAAAATTGCGAAAATTCCCAAGGTGTAGGCAAGCATATCTGCCCATTCAAAATGGCTGCCTAAAACAATCTTGAGTAAAGTATGATCCTCAATCCCTAAAAAACCGATAATGTTAAAATACTGAAGGGCTTCAATAAAATAAGCGAACACCAGTACACTTATAGCCGCGGTTTTTACAGAAATCC